>JAPZAR010000024.1 GCA_027460535.1 Candidatus Methanoperedens sp. | reverse complement strand
GAGGGCAACAGGTTAATCTACGGGAACGGATCCCAAACGCAATGTTTGTTACCCTCTCGACCTACTTTTATGTAGGTGCAAGAACGTTTTTATATTTCTCGCATGGATGTTGTATATACGAACGCAGATAAACGCAGATGAACGCAGATTTAATGAATCGGTGAGTATGGAAAATGGTTGCATGAGATCAAGGTTTTGAGAATATGGCACTCCAGGTAAATGCGAACGAAGATAGATTGAATCAATTATCAGAGAAGATTATTGGCGCGGCGTTTGAAGTAAGCAATATTCTTGGCGCTGGCTTTCTTGAAAAAGTCTATGAAAATGCACTGTCGGTGGAGCTTAACCTGAAAGGGCTAAAAACATTCCCGCAGGCGCCGTTAAAGGTATATTACAAAAATGAATTAGTCGGCGATTACATCGCGGATATTCTGGTTGAGGATGAAATCTTAGTTGAATTAAAAACCGTTAAGGAATTCGATGATATTCATATTGCACAGTGCTTGAATTATCTTAGAATTACGGGTCTAAAACTGTGCTTGCTTATCAATTTCAGCAAGCCAAGAGTTGAAATTAAGAGGATAGTGAATGGTATATAAAAAACCACATATACCCGCTGACATGCGCAGAATTGTCCAATACGCATCTGCGTTTATCGGCGTCATGCTCGCCGTGACGCATAGACACGTATCTCCACGTATGGCAAAACCATACGTGTGGGCGACGTCAACTGGCGCAACGGTTGACGTGGATGCCCCCTCCCGAGGCGCGACTCGGGAGGTTCATCTGCGGTTAAAAAATGTCCGAAACGACTTATGTTATCATTATTTATCTGCGCCCATCTGCGGACTAAAACCGTTTTATAGCGCCGATATGCGGTTGAATATTTCTCAAAGCATCAATTCGCGGTTGAAATTGGTTTCAAAGAAAAAAAATGATGACAGCAGTTTCATTAAAAACCATCTGCGTTTATCTGCGTTCATCTGCGGTTTAAATACGTTTCATAGCGCCAATCTGCGGTTAAAATTCAATTCAAAGCTAAAGGATAACGGCATTAGTTTCATTAAGAATCATCTGCATTTATGTGCTTTTATCTGCAGTTTAAATACGTTTCAAAGCAGAATTTTTGCTAATAGAAGTTAGCAGGTGAAATAATGAAATTATCCGATATAAAGAAAGAAAAAAAGAAAAAGAACCAGCCAGAGGAAGTCGAAGATAATAATGTGAAAGGCATCATGAAAGTCCTTGAAGACGCCGGTCTCCCGGAAGAAGTGCTGGTCTCGGCAGCCATGGAGCTGTATGTCCCCCATCCCGGGGTCGAAAACAAGGATATTGCGCAGCAGGTCTTTAAAAGGGAACTCAGGCTTGCGCTCTCCGACCCAAACCTGTGCATACTGCTTTATGCAGGCCTGCTCCTTGAAAAGGAGGGCGAGAAGGGGGAACTTCCCGGCATGAGCAAAGAGACCTTCAAAAAGGACCTGACCTTTCTGATAGTGGATGAAGTGATAGGAATGAGCATAGCAAAATATATCAGCGGCGACAAGGGGATATTTGAATACGTCAGGTTTGATAAGTTAAAGCCGGGAATCTTATCAAAACTCGGGCCTTTCATGGACGATGTTGTAGCAGGGCTCATCGGTGGAGCCTCAGCGAACATGTACTCGCGAGGAAAAGATGACGGAGGAAAGGCAAAGAAAGCACTTCCCGGGAAAAGACGGAGCGGGTTCGCGGGATGAGTGAGCTGCTCTCTGCCCTCCGAAGCGGTTTTGGTTTCCTTACCACAATACCGGTAGGCATAACCAAGGAAGGCGTGGAGAAACTCATGAAACACATTTACTTCTTTCCCGTCGTGGGAGCGGTCATCGGGATTATCCTTGCCCTGATAGGTTTCGCATCCTCGGCATTATTTCCCCCGATGGTGACTTCCTTTGTGGTCATTACAGCCATTTACTTTCTCACGGGGTTCAATCATATCGATGGCCTGGCCGATTTCGGGGACGGTATCGCAGCGCACGGCACGAGGGAAAAAAAGGTCCGGGCAATGCGTGATATTGCTGTTGGCACGGGAGGTGTCGTATTTTGCATAATCGCGATTCTTGGGATTTTCTCTTCGCTTTTCTCCATTCTGGAAAGTAGTGCCGTGGTTTTTACGCTGGCACTGGTCGTGGCAGAGACAAGCGCAAAACAGTCAATGGTCACGGTTGCGGCATTTGGCAGGAAAATACACGAAGGCTTCGGGGCGATGTCGGTTGACAACACGAAACTTTCGGATTTTGTCATAGGAATGGTGTTTTCGGCAGTTGTTTGTTTCGTTTTTCTTGGCGTCCCGGGATTGGAATCATTGATAGTTGCGCAGGTTGCTGCGCTCCTTGTCCTCAATACCGCGAACCGCCATTTTGGTGGGGTAAGCGGGGATGTCATGGGGGCTTCCAATGAAATAGGGCGTCTTGCCTGTTTGCTTTTCATTGCAGGTGTCTTATGGATGCAATAGTGATGGCTGGCGGCATGGGGAAAAGGCTTGGTGAGAAAGAGAAACCTCTCACCGATCTATGCGGGAAACCGATGATCCATTATGTCCTCTCAGCTCTTCTTGGCTCAAAAAAAATAGGCAGGATATTCGTTGCAACCTCACCAAAGGTCAAAGAAACGGTTTCATGGCTTTCCGATTTTAAGAAAAATCATGGGAACATAGAGATAATCCCGACCTCAGGCCGTGGTTTCGTTAATGATATGGTCTCAGCCGTGGAAAAAGCCAAAATTAAGGGACACGTGCTTTTCATAATGGCCGATCTGCCCCTTGTTACTTCAGAGCTCATAGACAGGATTATAGAAAAACATGGATATATGAAAAAGCCAGCTCTTTCGGTCAATATGAAACTGGATGTGTGCACCAGATTGGGTCTTCGCCCCGATACTGTTTTCCGCAAGAACAATATGTTTGTGGTTCCCTGCGGCATAAATATCCTTGAGGCGGACAGGATAAGGGAGGAACAGGACGAATTCGTTCTCGTCCTGGAAGATGAAGAACTGGCGCTGAATGTCAACACGCAGGCTGAAATGGCTGTGTGCAAATCGATGATTCGGAAAACGCAGGAAATCGAGGGGATATGACCATAAACTACATAAGTAATCAATCCGAATATTCAATGGGAGGAAATTACATGAAGATTCTTAAACTCAAGAAAATCGCAAAAGGAACCTGCAAGTGTCATTCCTCATGCGCATAGAAAGAAAATGATTTCTTTCATTTTTTTTGAAAAGCATAGCCGTTGCTCTAAATGCCTAAGGATATCAAGGAATAACCTGTTTAAAGTGAACCGATGACCAATAAGAATCCCTGTGTCGAGCTCATTTGCACTCATTGCGAGTTTTTCAAAGAAGATGACATGGAGCTTGAATGTGCCGCATTTAAAGTTTTAAAAAGTATGCTGAAGAGCGGCAAAATTTCCCAGGAAGAGATTAGAGATGCCCTCGGCTGAGTACTTCCCTGTTCTTTCACCTGATTTTGTGCTGAGGTCGCTTGAAGCGCCTTATGTTTACAACATAGCCGAAGATCAATTATATGAGCTGGACGAAGAAGCATTTGAGTTCTTGAAAAAATGCGATGGCAAGCATTCCTCATCTAGAATTATCCCTGAAAGTGAGAAAGAATCAATAGAATACATGCAAAGCGAGGGTATGCTTCTGATGTCGGCGGGGGTGAGAAAAATAAAAGTTAGCAAATCTCCAAACCCTTCGCTGCGTTACCTTCTTTTGAACATCACCGAGAAATGCAATCTCAAATGCAAACATTGCTATCTTGGAAGATCAGGAAATAAAGATATTGAAATCGGCCTTTTTGAAAAAGCAGTCTCCCAGTTTGAAGAAATGGGAGGTCTGAAACTCATGATCTCAGGCGGGGAACCTTTGATGCATGCAAGGTTCTGGGAACTCCTGGAATCCCTGAGTTCCCATGAACTGAGGATAGTGATTCTCTCAAACGGGACTTTAATAGACAGGAAAACGGCAAAAAAACTTTCAGAATATGTACACGAAGTTCAGGTGAGTATTGACGGCATCAGGTCTCATGATATTTTGCGTGGAAAAGGTTCCTTTGATAAAGCCATCTCCGGGATTTCAGCACTCTCCGGTTTCAACATACCCGTTTCGATCGCTACGATGGTTCATAGATACAATACAGGGGAATTCGACGAGATGCACAAGCTCTTTTCAGAAATGGAAATCCTTTCATGGAGTGTGGATGTGCCCTCAATTGTCGGGAATCTGGAAGAGAACCCGGATTATATGCCCGATATGGATGAAGCGGCATCATTATTAAAATACGGGTTCGGGGGAGGAGCCCATGAAAGCACTGGCGATTACACCTGCGGCTCGCATCTGTGTTCCGTCTCCCCTGACGGTAGTGTCAGTAAATGCGGGTTTTTTGATGATGAACCAGTGGGGGATGTCAACGACTTAAGAAAAGCCTGGAATGAACTGTGCAGAGCTTATCTATGGGGGCTGGATAAACTGGATTGCCGTGATTGCGAAATGGTTTGCGAATGCAGGGGAGGCTGCAGGTTCAGGGCAAAACAGTATAAAGGCATATTCGCGCCAGACCCCGTATTGTGCCACGTCAACGGTGTTCTATCATACCTGTGATGGTATCTGCGCGGGTATTTCTGCGAATATTTTCTTTGTTTTCATGAACTCCCTCGCCTTCTTCATCGCTGTCGCATATGCAAACATCCATCCTTCATTGATCAGGATGGTTCCGTCGCTTATGGTCTCGTTACTCAGGCTTCCTGCACCGAACTCCATCAGAAGCTGGATCGTGGCTATGCACGCTGCTGTATATTCATCCACATCCTTCATTTCGGATGCAATATCATGAAGCAATGATTTGAACAGACTTCTGAATTTATTTGTTGGAATGAATTGTTTTTCCCCGATTTTTACAAGTGCGTTGATCTCCGTTAGGTCGCTGATCAATTTGTTTATTTTCTCTTCTTTCCACTGCTCTGTAGGATTATCTGTAAGTTCATATGAAGCCCACACATTCCTGAGGATCGTTTCGATCTCTTCCTTGTTTTCAGCCCTTTTCAGGGCATATTCAGATGATTTCAGCTCGGGGATTGTGGAAACATAAAGTCTCAAAAGATTTCTTAGCTTTACTCCATCCTCGCCCTCAACTATTTTTAACCTTTTGAGAATCTCGTATTCCAGGTCGCTCAGGGTTACAGTCAAATCCTTTGGCATTTCACACCTTTTCCGTAGAAGCTGCTATCTGGCAGACCAGCTTTTTATCCCTGCGGATAAGCATTTATTCATTCGATCAGCTCCGCCATGAAAAGGCATTCATCCGACCCTTCAAGAGCGCATTCCTCGCCCTTTTTGCAATAATACCTGGTATCGAGATGTTTTCGCGATACTCCACCCAGGAATCCTCTCAGGATATCACAATATTTACATTTTTTCCCGGACAACGGCAGGCCTTTGATCCTGAACGCGACTTTTTTTTCGGATACCTCAATTGATACTTTTAGTTCGTCTTTCTCAAATTCCAGAGTTATATCCTCAAGCTTCGTGGTCTTAAGGTCCATCGCGGCCTGCTCCCCTGCCTCGAACATCAGAACCGAATTGGCGGATTCTGTCACGATATTATTGCAGACATCGATGTACGATTCCAAAAATCTCCTGAACAATCACTCACACCCTTTATTCATGATTAGCAATCACTTTCCATGCTTAATAATCCTTTCCTCGTGTTCCATTGCTGTTCTTCAATGAAATCCTTCTCAGCATCCAGAATAGCATTGAAAACATCGGATTTTTCTTTCCGGATATACTCTGGCTTTCATTTAGTACCCCAAAACATAAATAATGTAGCCCAACATTGAACATACCGGTAACAGACTTGATAAATAATATTTAATTGTTAAAATCAAAAACATCAGCCAATATTGATTTTCATGAGAGTTTGTTTACAGACGTTGAACTTATCGCATTCGGCGCACTCTTTCCAGATGACTTTTTTCTCATCTTCCTGGAGTTTCCGGAATCCTTTCTTCTGAAAAAAGGAGGGCGATGTGGTTCGAAGATAGACTGCCTGTGTCGAATCGGCTGCACGCCTTAAGATAGAATCCACGAGCTTTGAGCCTGTGCCCTTATTTCGAAAACCTGGAAGCACTGCAATCGACCGCAGTTCTATAATTTCCCCCATATCCAGGCAGGCGCATCCAACAATCCTGCAATCCAGAACAGCTACAATAAATTCAGGCAGATTTTTTTCCACGTTTTCAGTATCAAGGCAATAAAAAGAAAGGATCTTTTTTATGTCCTTGATATCTGATAGTGTAGCTTTTCTGATCTCAATGTCCATCTAACCTCTGTAAATCAGACTTAATACCGTAATTCAATAAGGTTTATAATTCTTCATTGTATATAGTTTATGGAATTTTATAAAGAGAAATTTCATGAAAGTAATACGCGACCCGGTCCACGATTATATTGAACTTGATGAACTTGCACTTTCTCTTATCGACTCGCCTGAGGTCCAGAGGCTCAGGAGGATAAGGCAGCTCGGATTTTCCAATCTAGTTTACCCTGGGGCGAACCATACCAGGTTTGAGCACTCACTCGGAGTATACCATCTCACACGGCAATTGGCCAGGCAGGTAGATGAGCAACAGCAGAAAGAATTGCTAGCAGCGGCGCTGCTTCATGATATCGGGCACGGGCCATTTTCCCATGCGACCGAGGATATCATAGAGAAGTACACAAGAAAAAGCCATGACAGTGTGGGGGAACTTTTAAAAAAAGGCACAATTGCTGATGTGCTGAAAGAGCATGGTTTATCACCATCTTCCATAGCCGCACATATCAGGGGGGAAACCTATCCCGGACAGATCCTGAGCAGTGAGATAGATGTTGATAAAATGGATTATCTTGTACGGGATGCTCACTACACCGGCGTAGCCTTCGGTCTTGTGGACCATGTGAGGTTGATACACGAGTTGAAGTTCAACGAGAATAGACTCGTTCTGAACCCGGGGGGGTTGCAGGCCGCCGAGTCACTGCTCGTATCTCGTTTCCTGATGCATCTTACTGTTTACTTCCATCACGTAAGCAGGATCGCGGAATCCATGTGCATCCGGGCGGCGCAATACCTGATCGAGAATGAAGGTCTCTCGCCGCTATCGTTTCAGAGGATGGATGATATCATGTTCATGATGGAAATGAAGAGTTCCAAGGGTTATGCGGCGGAAATAGCAAAAAGGCTGGATGAGCGGCGCCTGTTCAAACGAGCGCTTTATACCGGTTTTGATTCCTTGAACGCGGATGTATTAAAATTCAGGAAGAACATAAAGAGAGTGGAAATGGAAATAGCAGAAGGCGCAGGCATATCACCAGAGTATGTGATCGTTGACATACCCGAAAAACCCCATATAATTGAAATGAAAGCCAAGGTAATGATAAACGGTAAAATGGAATCCATAGATAAAGCCTCAAACCTGGTCGCATCCCTTGAAAAAGCGCAGCTTGATAACTGGCGCCTGGGGGTTTTTGCACCGGCTGAATCCAGGGAAAAGGTGAGCAGAGCGGCGCGGGAATTCTTTGAAGTGAAAAAGGACAGAAAACAATTCAAACTGACAGAGATCTGAGAAGCGCCTTTCGTATCACATCTTCTTTCTCAGGCCTGTATAATTCCTTAATACCATAAGATTCGCTGTAAAGATCCAATCCTCGAACGATCACGATCGGCGTCCCTCCGTCCCCCTCTCCCATCAGGATATTTGCAAAGCATGCGAGCTCATCCACGATGCCTTCGTTTTTTACTTCAAGTACCTTCCCGAAAAGGTCCTTTGTCCCCCTCCAGTCCCGGGTCGGCATTATTCCCGCTATCCCGATGGCTGCACCGGTCTGGCCGATCCTGAAAGCACGCCCGTTAGTATCCGTGATAATTACACTGACCTTCTTTCCAGTGTGCTTGAATATGGAATCCTTTATTGCTCGTGCACTTTTATCAGGATCTTCCGGAAGCAGAAGGATGTTCTCCTGGCCTTCTACATTTGAGTGGTCTATGCCTGAATTAACACAAATACTTCCGCTCCTTGTGCGGACAAGAATAAAGGGCGATTCGAGTAATATTTCACTGCTTTCATCAAGCACAGCCTGAACGAATCTCGGGTCGTTGCCGTTCTTTTTTGCGATTTTTTTTGCTAGGTCCGTCGCGTTCACTTTATCCAGGGAAAGAATCCTGTTCTCGGATTTTGACACTATCGTCGAAGAAACAACGACAATATCGTTTTGCATCACTTCAGCTTTTTCGGAGATGAGGCGGCCAATATCTGCGCCCGGTTTGATCAGCGGTATGTCTTCCACAGCAAATGCAGTTGCTTTCAATACGATTCCTCCCCTCTTAAAGAACAGGATATACAATAATGCTTTCTGAAATGACATTTAAGTAAGTATTTTATACCATTGATACATCAAGAGCGGAAAAAAGGAACAGGAATAATAATGAGCATTCAAAAAGGAGATTTCATTAAAGTATCATACACAGGAAAAACCGAGGATCGTATTTTCGATACCACGGAAGAAGAGGTTGCCAGAGCCAGCGGAATCTACAACGAGAAAGGAAAATATGGCGGAGATGTAATAGTTGTTGGCGCGGGGCATACGGTTCTTGGGCTTGATGAGGATTTGATAGGCAAGGATGTTGGATACAAAGGAAGCATTACTCTCCCGCCTGAGAAAGCCTTTGGCCACAGGAATCCGGAACTTATCGAGACCATTCCCATTACCAAATTCAAGGATAGACCACAGGTTGGTATGCCCGTGCAGGTAGACGGCCGCGCCGGGACAATAATAAGAGTTATCGGGAGGATGGCACAGGTTGATTTTAACAGGTTCCTGGCAGGGGTCACGGTTACCTACGATTACGAGATAAAAGAAAAAATCGAGGATAATGAAGGCAAAGTGCATGGTCTTCTGGGCCTTTATCTTGGAAGGGATCTTTCCATCCAGATAAATGGCGAAACAGCGACTGTTGAAATCGACCCTGATATGACATATAATCAGAGATGGCTCATGTCCAAAAGGCAGATAGCAAGTGAGCTCATCGCCAATACGGATATCAAGGAAGTAATTTACCTTGAGAGATACAACAAGGAAGTATTGGAACCCAAAACTAAAGAAGAATGAGCAAGGACATTTGATTATAGATCATTTTATTACGGGAGATATAACTTCCCACAGGATCAACAATACTACAACAACTTCCAGGATCAACATCAATTGCTCGGTGGAAAGTTCCCTTGCCGTGGAGTAGAGCTCCTGCAGGGAATCAATCTTATGCTGCACGACCTTTTCAAAGTCATTCACTTTAAGGGTGTTCAGCATTTTCTGGTAAGTTGACTGGTAATACCAGTCCTGGGTTATCTTATGGGGATTCATCAGATCCTCGATATCGTCAAGGATTACGAGCCCGATCTCGCTCACATTAAGCAGGGCTTTTTCAAGCTTTCGAGGGGCAAGTGTGAGGAAATAAAGCTTTGAAATATGCATTTTTTTTATCGCATCAAACGCATTGGTGATCTCTGAATCTATCTTACGGTCATAGATCTGGAATAACAACAAAAGCGAGATGGCAAGTTCAAGCAGTTCGCGCAGGTCTTTGATATAATCATCACAGCCCAGGATAAATACACCTTCGGGAGAGGTAAGAAACAGGTCTTCGTCATAGTACGAGAGGTCGTTGCCAAGTTTTTCCGTGATCTCTTTACTGTGCAACGGTCTTATAGATGTCTCCCCGGAAAGGAAACGTGTGATGATCTCGCCGTACTGCTCTTTCAGCCCCCTATGTTCCAGCTTCGGAGTGAATTCTTTAATTTTTAAGAGCGTGTATCTCTTTGTAATTGGATAATACGATACCTTCTTGCCTGGATTAAGCTTTTCGCGAATCTCGCTGATTTTCTTGTTGGCAAATGACTGGAAATCAAGCCCGTCGACAATAATAGTGTTTGAATGAAGCGACACAAGTATGTCGTTGAATGAAATCTTATCTCTGATTTCGATCTCTGTCCTCAGGATCGACACACCTGCCACAAAAACATCGGTGTAATTATTTACGTTACAGGTTATCTTTTCACTCCCTGAAACAATTACCCCTACACCTTCACACTGTTCTATTTCTATTGGTTTGTTCCAGCGTTCAGCAATTACCTCAGAACCTATGAATTTTTTTAGCTGGCTTTTGTCCACTTCTCCCCCGTGCCCGAAAACCACGAGTATCGTGAGCTTGCCGTGGAAGATGGTCAGGTCGGATGCGGCATCCATGTATAAAAATATGTTTGAAAACTATATTAAGTTATATCTTTATTAAAGACTGCCCCGTCATTTCTTTCGGTTTTTCTATCCCGAGAATATCAAGAAGTGTGGGGGCTATGTCAGCTAGAATTCCGTTACGGAGCATGATCTCTTTCTTGCATACCAGGAAAGGCACGGGATTTGATGTATGCGCTGTGTGGATCCCCCCGTTATTGTCAAGCATCTTTTCCGCATTCCCGTGATCGGCAGTGAGAATCAATAAGCCGCCAGCTTTTCTCATTGCTTCGTATACCCGTCCTACGCACTGGTCGACTGCCTCAACAGCTTTCACAGCAGCTTCGAGAATACCGGTATGCCCCACCATATCAAGATTAGCATAGTTCAGGATGATGATATCATATTTCCTTTGCGCTATCGCCTTCACCACTTCATCGGTCACCAGAAAGGCGCTCATTTCAGGCTGCAAATCATACGTCGCGACTTTTGGAGATGGTATCAGTATTCTATCCTCCCCTGCAACCGGCGCTTCCATGCCTCCATTGAAAAAGAATGTGACGTGAGCATATTTCTCAGTCTCGGCAACCCTGAGTTGCTTTAAATGATGCTCCTCCAGCACAACCGCAAGAATATTCTTCAGGGATTCTGGCGGAAATGCGACGGGAACATTGAAGGTCTCATCGTATTGCGTGAAGCACACAAAATACGTTCGTGGGAACGAATTTCGCCTGAAATCCTTGAAATCATTGTCAATAAAGGTGCGGGTGATCTCTCGCGCCCGGTCCGAGCGGAAATTAAAGAAAATCACGGAATCCTTGTCCGAGACACAGGAAACAGGTTTCCCGTTTTTCAGGATCACCGTTGGTATGACAAATTCATCCGTCTCTCCTCTTTCATAGGCTTTTTCCACGGAAAGAATGGCGCTTTCTGCTGTAATTCCTTGGCCTTGCGCCATAGCAGAATAGGCTCTTTCCACCCTGTCCCACCGTTTGTCCCTGTCCATGGAATAATATCTCCCCATGATTGTTGCGAACTCACCGCCCAGAGTTTTCAATTTGATTTCAGCTTCCGCTATATACGTAAGAGCGCTTTTTGGAGGCACGTCCCTGCCGTCAAGAAATGCATGCACGTAAACCTTTTTCAGGCCAAGATTTCCTGCCATCTCAAGCAGTGCATAGAGGTGGTTTATGTGGCTGTGCACACCGCCGTCTGAAAGCAAACCCATGAGATGCAGCGATGAACCCTGGCTTTTGACTTTTTCCATTGCATCAAGAAGCGTTCTATTCCTGAAGAAATTCCCATCGCGGATGGATTTCGTGATCCGGGTCAGGTCCTGGTAAACTATTCTTCCCGCGCCTATATTGAGATGCCCGACTTCAGAATTACCCATCTGGCCTTTCGGCAGTCCCACAGATTCGCCCGATGCATTGAGCACGGAATAAGGATAGCTTGAAAAAAGCCCGTCCATATTCGGTGTTTTTGCTGCTGCTATGGCATTCCCTTCCTCTTTCTCGCTCAGGCCATAACCATCGAGTATCATCATCAAAAGGGGTCTTTTTTTTATCATTTGGGTTGAATACTTTGCATGGGCGTATGTAGTTAACGGTTTATGCTGCAATAAGTATATAAAAAAGTATTGACCATTGGTTATTAATGGTTGACCTGGTATCACAGTCCCTCACCAACATAGACATCGAATTTTTCCAGAAATTGGCTCTTGCATCCCTCATCGGCATCCTCATCGGCATAGAAAGAGAGCACAGGCGCCCTGAAGGCGAAGAGCTGATAGCAGGTGTTCGCTCGTTTACCATAGCATGCATCGCTGGGATGATCTCTTCGTATTTGGCGCAGATCGTGAATTCCGGCGTTTTACTTATCTCCCTTGGATTTTTTGCGGCAATAGCTGTGATTTACGTATATGTAAAAAATGTTACTTTAAAGCAGGCCGGTATAACAGGCCCGATTGCGCTTTACTGCACATTTCTCCTCGGCATTTTGATAACCTACAACCTGTATCTTATCGCTATAGTGGGCGGGGTTTTGATAACCCTTCTGCTTGCTGAAAAACGCCCGCTTCATTCATTTGCCACAAACCTCACAGATGATGAGATCCTGAGCGCTGTGCGTTTTCTTGCGGTCATTTTCATACTTTACCCAATAACTCCCAATGAGCTTTTCATGGGCGTAATTAATCCGCGATGGATACTCCTAATCGTAATCATTGTCTCGACCATCAGTTTCATCTGTTTCATAATAATGAAAAAAATGGGGACGAGCTTCGGTATACCACTCTCAGGGCTTCTGGGGGGTCTCGTGAACAGCGAAGCAACTACAGGAGCACTCGCAGCAATTGCTAAAAAAAAGAACTTGTTGGTGGAATCATGCTATGTCGGGATCATCCTTTCAAATGCAGCAATGCTGATACGCAATCTTGTCATAACGCTCATAGTTGACCCAAGCGGCAGGGTATTCTGGCTGATGGCACCGGCGCAGCTGGCAATTACAGCCGTTTCGGTCGCAGCGGTAATAAAATCAAGGGACGATATACATGCAAACGAGACCATCAAACTGGAATCACCTTTTGCCCTGTCTTCAGCCATAAAATTCGGCTTCGGCTTTGCGGCATTATCTATAGTTTCAAGATTCGCCAATATGTGGGCCGGGGTTGCCGGCATTTATGCCACCGCACTTGGAGGGTTTATCAGCAGCGCTGTAGTGACAGCGTCTGCCACCGCACTGGCTGTAAGCGGGGTTATTCCTTTCAGCACGGCGGCGCTGACCGCGGTGCTTGCAAGCATAATAAGCACAGGAAACAAGATGCTGCTGGTGAGATGGTCAGGTCCGGCGGAGCTTGCCGGTCTGACCAGGAAGACCTTCCCAGGTTTTATTGTAATAGGAACGATCATCCTGATAGCGTGGGGAATTTTCATAACCTATATTTAGTAGGGAAAGCAATGATTCGTATATGTTCGAGCAACTGAATACTACGGATTTCCTGATCATCCTCGGTGCGCTGGTTTTCCTGTATCTCCTGATGTATCCGCAATTCCAGATGCGTGCGGCGCGGAGAAAAAGGCTCTCCAAGATCCGGGATATGGAGGAAAAATGGGGTACAAAAGTGCTTACGATGATACATCGAAAGGAAGCGATCTCCATGCTGGGCTTATCTGTCTATCAGTATATAGATGTGGAGGATGCGGAGGAGGTTCTAAGAGGTATACGCGAGGCAAAAGATAAACCTATAGATCTCATCATCCATACGCCGGGGGGACAGCTTCATGCCTCGGTGCAGATAGCAAGAGCATTGAAGAATCACAAATCCAGGACCCGGGTTTTCATTCCTCATTATTCCATGTCGGGCGGGACGATCATCGCCCTTGCGGCAAATGAAATAATAATGGACAAGGATGCCTCCCTCGGTCCGATAGACCCGCAGGTTGGCGATTTCCTGAGGGGCGTTTTTCCAGCGCCCTCGTGGCTCCACGTTGCCAGTAAAAAAGGACTTGAAGCGGACGATACTACCCTTATGATGAGTGATATCTCGGAAAAAGTATTGAATTTCATGAGAGCTACCGTGAACGAACTGCTTGACGGGAAGTTCGATGATATAGAAAAGCAAAGAAAGGTGGTGGAAAAACTGATAGGTGGAGAAATGGTGCATGCGCACCTTATCTCGGCGAAGGATGCAATAGACCTTGGGCTTCCGGTCTCAACAGAACTCCCGCCTGAGATCCATGAATTCATGAAGAATTTCAGGGCGGTCAGGCCAAATGTGGAATACCTGGCGCAGGATTAAGAATTGCTCCAGGCGTATCATATTTTGCGGGCTTTTTGTATCCGAGTATGTTCAAGGCAACATCGTAGTCGTTCTGCATTATTCTATTCTTTTGCGTGAAGGGTTTCATCTTATCCAGCAATGATGATATATCGATCTCCCTGATAGTGATCGCAAGCTCGCCCAGACTTTTTTCTTTTTTTAATGCATCCAAAAGGGCGCAGTAGTGCATGGGTGCGCAGAATATCACGATCGAGGGATTCTCCAACTGGGTTGTGAGTATATTCAGCCCTTCGAGGATATTTGAGAATTTTATTTCATCAGCTCTTATCTTATGCTCAAGGAATCTCTCGTATGCCAACGACAACTCAAGCGCACGATCTTTCAAATTTCTAACTATGTAATCCCTTATTTTGAATCTCAGCATTTCTCCAAGACGGTTTAGGAGTTCGTTGTAGAATTTCTCTGTTTCCTCGTATGAAATTGCCATCAGTCTTATCTGCATAGGGGTATACCAGAGATGTTTTGGCAATGTACGGAATGTAGCAATTTCATTGACCACCCTCACCATCTGCAATAAGAAATCATCGTCCTTTTCGAGAATGTTTTCATAGACTGGAATGAACTCTTCCCTGGTCTTAATATCCTGGCCATAAAAAACCACGCTTAATGGAAGGTGGTCTTTGCCTTCAATAAGTCTTATGTTCCTGTCAATAATTCCTTTGATATAAATACAATATAAAGCCTGTGAGCCACCTTTCCCGGCTGATATCTGGTAATACTCGGACCAGAACTCGAGAGGTGAAATAAGTCTTTTGTTATACCTGTTCTCAAGATCAACAAAATCAACCGATATATCAAAAAAGACCGCCTGCGGATCGGTAATATCGAGCAAACGCAGGATTTCCCCGTGGACATCATCCACGCATTTCAGGGCGTGTTTTGTACTCTCAGGGAAAAACCTGTCAAGCCTGAAAGGATATTCAAGATGAGGCTTCAGATCATACACGTCAAGTTTATTGAGCCAATCCCTGATAGCAACATCGTGAACATCAAATATGTTTATAATCGGAATCAGGAACAGATCTGGCATCAGTAAAATATTGGTCTGTGATTATAAGTCTGTGATGGTCAGTTCCCTATACTCGATAGCCTTTTGCAGCACAGTTTTAATTTCTTTTCTAATATCGGTCCCCGAAGAATTATCAAGGTACAAGAGGCCATCCTTGATCTTATTCCTGTCCGGGGAATTTTTTTGAAGCTCTGCCATAGCATTAACTAAAACGCTTATGTCCTGTTTCTGTGCTGTACCTGTCACCAGTACGAAGGAATCCCCCTGTTTTTCTAATCGTACCATAGTGTATCCTCCTTTATGTGCATCCACTGATTATCTTGCTGCTTTAGTTTATATAATTTTGGTAATATGAAACGAAATTAGACTGTGTAGTTTTTATTGTTTTGATCTTCAAAAATGTGGTGAATGCCAGAAAGCCCTTAAAGAATCTGGTAATATGATATCAGAGCCCGAACTCCCCAAGCTTCTCCCTCGCCATCTCCCTTTTCTCTTGATGGTCTCTCAAAAACTCCCGCATCAATTCTGCCGTATATTTCTTGCAGTTGCCGCACACGCGCGTCCCACCAACGCAGTCCTTATAGACTTCCTTGAGTTCATTATCATCCTCGATCAGGTGGTAAAGCAGCAACTCGTATACCGTACAGACATCAGGCTCACCACCCTTCACCTTTTGCTCCTCAAGCGTTACCCTGCCGCCCGTCTTTGCGCGCATCACTTTCTTTCCCCCATCTTCAGGTTTATCGGTGAGGGCGATGTAGCTATCAGGGATGCTGCTTGACATCTTGCCGCCCTGCAAGCCTGTCATGAACTTGTGGTAGGTGGATGCGGGAGGCATGAAGGCATAACCATGATATTTCAATTCCACTTCTCGAACGATAGATTCCACTTCCCGGGAATCCAGGGCGAAAACGTCCACATGCTCTTCATAAAGTTTACCATCCGTGCGCCTGGCAATTTCAGAAAGAGCATCCTTCGGTGCCATTTTGCCTCGAACGCTTACGTATGCCTTCCCGGCGCCCCGGCGTTCCTCAACAATGAACATGTTGACTTTATAGGCAAGCCCCCGCGTCAGCCTGATATGCGGGTCCTGGTCAGCCCCGACCGGAATGACGACGGGTTTCGGCCCATCAAATTCCATTAACTGGGGCTGCAGAATATCTGCGCTCTGCGTGAGCGCGCTGATCATGTGCGCGATGTTCGTCTCCCCGTTGAAACCGTATATGGCGCTCAGCTCCGAGAAATTTGCCCTTATGCCAAGCTCAAAGGCCAGTTCCTTTACATTGTTTGACTTTGACTGGAAATAAATATGCCCACCCGGTTCGAATCCGAGCGCGATCGCGCTCAGGATATACTCGTTTATCCCCAGTTCCCTGCACTCCTTCCAGCTTTTCCCCCTGACAGCGTGCGCCTCCATGTCCGCAATAGCAAGGAATGCATCACCGCCCTGCTGCTGATGCCATATGATCTCTTCCATCACCATCTTATGACCGAGATGCGCGCGACCCGAAGGCATAAAGCCGCTCATGGCTGCAAACGGCTTGCCTGAAAGCATGGCATTGAGGACGGAATCATAGCTCCTGTGCCCGAAAATAACATGCCTGCGCATGTACCTGTGCGGGTTTGGTATTTTATCGAGAAGCTCATCGAACTTCGATATCCCGAACTCATCGAACAGTTTTGAGTAATTATCGATCTTGACTGCGCCCCATGGGTCGAGTGTGGTCATAGTGGTCGGTACTAAAAATGCTTGCGGATATGTAAAGGTTGTTGTGTGTACGGGAGTCTTCTTCAGAATATGAAATATAATACCAGGATAGCAATAGTCGTGACGGCACCTATACCCGCGATCAGCCTTATCTTTGTTTCAATGAAAAGCATGTATGCAGAAAGGCATAAGAAAATATAGGGCAGGAGGGTCGTTATGACAGATATGCTTGCAAGCTCGTTGAAATGGTTAGAGAAGAGCAATAATCCTCCGCCAAAAAAAGCGCTCAATAATATGGCAGCCACAGGTGTCCCCCTGTCACCAATATCTTTCAATATCGGAAATCTGAACCTGTGGGATATGTTCTGCATCACCCTGGATGTCCCGAGCACGTAGGCGTTCAAAGCCGAGAGCATTGCAGCGATCCCGATAATTCCCACGATCCATCCGGATTCCTTCTGGATCAATCCCGCCGCCGTGGCGAGAGGCGCAGGAGAACTTGCAAGAACTCTGCTCCCAACGCTGCCGATCAAGGAGATGTTCAATAAAAGATATACGGATACAACAATGGACATCACTATAATAAGAGACTTGAATATTAAGTTCTTATCTTTTGTTTCCTCAGCAGGTATCGCACTTATTTCAAAGCCTGTAAAAGGCCAGTAAACGATGATCAGAGCCTTCAGGAAATCCGTGGGGGCGGCAGGATAGAAGGGTGAAAAATTGCTTTTTTGGATATATTGCATCAGCAGGACGGCGAGAATTACGAGAGGAATTGTTTTGATGGTTGTCAGGATAATCTCAGTGGTCCCTGAAAGATAGACGCCGATTATATTGATAAGGCAGAACATAGCGATTATCAGCATTTCGATAATTAGGATATTTTGGATACCGAAATAAGAGAGATACTGACCTATTCCGGATGCTATAGTGGCTATCCCGAATACCGAGGATATCAAATACAGTATCACAAGGGATGTGGATGTTTTTGTGCCGAATACCTTTGAAAAGATGGAATAGAAAGCCCCGGTGGAGGGATATCTGGAAGAAGCCCATGCTAATGAGAACATGACACAGGATGCGGAAATTGCAACGAAGAACCAGGCGAATAGAGAACTTGGGCCTGCTATGCCAGCGGCTATGCCGGGAACAACGAATATTCCTGAACCAATTGTCCCGCCCACGCCCAGGCTTACAAGTTCGTATAGACCAAGCGATTTTTTATAGCTTTTTTTACCCTCCATAAATTTGTAGTATGGATGGAATCGAATTTAAGTTGTTCTCAAGAATGGAAAAGAAGCTTTTTTGCTCTTCAAACCAGTATGGTGTTTATGTTCGCAGTCAAGGCAGAGGGAATATATAAGCACTTCAAAGAGGGGGCCCACGGGAAAAAAGAGGTCCTGAAGAATGTTTCCATCGATATAGAGGAAGGAGAGATATTCGGCATCCTTGGCCCAAACGGCGCGGGCAAGACAACCCTTATCTCCATTCTTGCCACGCTCACGATACCGGATGGCGGCAAAATACGTATCTTCGGGCTTGATACGCTCGCAGAGGCGAACCGCGTGAAAAGCATTGTGAACATCAGTAGCGGGAACCCGAATTTCCCATGGAGCCTCACCGTCTATGAGAACCTGCGGTACTTTTCGATGCTGTATGGGTTGAAAAACAAGGAGAAGTCCATAAATAATGTCATTAGCATGCTCGAACTTGAGCCTTTCAGAAATGCCAGGTTCGATTCCCTTTCAACGGGGACAAAGCAGCGCCTCTCCCTCGCAAAAGCTCTTCTGAACGAACCGCGACTTCTCTTTCTGGATGAACCCACCATGGGTCTTGACCCGGACATGTCCATAAAGATAAGGAGACTCATCAAACGTATACACGAGGAAAAGGAAATAACCATCGTCCTTACCACGCATTATATGAAGGAAGCCGAAGAGCTCTGCGGACGCATTGCCTTTATCAAGAAAGGGGAGATAATTGCAAATGCGACGCCGGGTGAACTTAAAAGGCAGATGAAACTCGGTGAGACCATAACAATAGATTATGAAGGGAGGTTCGATATTGCGGTTTTGAAGGATATTAATGGAATACTTGACATCGTACATGAGGATGGAAAAATAAAGCTCGTGGCGGAGAATGTGGAGTCGATAATTGATAATGTATTGAAGAAGTTCTGCGAGGTCCATATTAAAAACATTGAGATTTCGCAGCCGAACCTCGAGGATGTGTTCCTTAAATTGGCCAGATGAAAAGGCTGGAAGTTCTTTGTAGCTATGAATGAAATAGCTATTATGCGCCAGAATTCTCTGATGACAATTTGACCTTTTTGAATATTCCTGTTAAAGTCTTATCATTATTGCATTGGAAAGCTATTAACTCCCAATCCTCGCTTCCAAGGTCATTCAACTTTTTTTCTATCGCTTTCCCTGGTTTTGTTCCTCCGATATTTTTAACTTTATATATGTAAGGCATTTTTTCACCTGCAATTATGCAATGTCATGAAACAGTTATAAATCTTGTGACTTTTTTAACGTATGGGAAACTGACCATGAATCAAATGATTCATATATATGACAAATAACTGCTGGCCTATTTAAAGGGTTATCGAACGCTTGAGCCGTATGCGGTGAAAGTCGCAAGTACGGTTCTTGGAAGAGAGAGAGTGAGCAATCACTCTTTCTTATTCGACTTGGTGTGGTAAACCAGGTTCTCTTTTTTTATCGTTTTTTTCATCCGCAAAAAAAAAGAGAGCTTACGACCTCATTAATGTAGATTATCTGCGACTATAAATATTGCCAGTTGCCACTGAATGTGGTTTTATGGTTTACTTTGTATGTAAGATATTAAATCGTGTAATGGCTTTGTTCCGCCTCCAATGATCATCCCGCTGAATAACGAATCCCATACGTGTGGTATGTAAGTTATTCCAATAATCCCAAACAACCCTAATGTCAGTGATGTGAATATAACTGCGAATAATGAGGGGACAGCCCAAAGTATAATCTCCCTATTTCTCTTGTCATAGTAACTTTGTAACTCATTATAGTAAATAAGTTGTCTCATATCATGTATTGACGGATGGTCTAACTCTAATAGAGTTCTCGTGTTTTTATCAATGGTATTTTTAATAACCATATCAATGTAACTTATATGTCTCGTGTATTCACCTAATCTTGGAGAACTTCCCTTTACTGAAACGTCGCTGAATAGTTCGGTGACTCTTTCGGATAACTGTGCGATAAAGTAGATTACCGCAAATATGGTTATCCCTGTTAAACTAGGTGGAGGGGGAACGGGTGCCGAAAAGAATTTCGCTATTACTATTGCTGTTACAATAAGAATAATTACGGAAGCGAAAGGGATTATTATGATATTTCTTTTACTTTCTTTGACTTTTTGTTTCAACGTAGCAAGATTATCGATTTGAGTGAAATTTCTATCATCTTCAGGAACTATTTTTAATATACCACCCAATTTCATTCTTAATATACCACCCAATTTATTTAAATTTTCTATCTATTAACACATGATTCTGAAATTTAATATATATATATGTTTCTACTGAGAGGTTCCGTCGAGTCTTCGGGGATAGAATGACATGTCAAAAGTCGGGGGATAATTTCGATAATTTTATCATGTTTAATTTTGTAATGAAAGCTGAGTGATAATATGGATATTACCCCTATTCTTTATTGGACAGAATGGAGAAACATTGAAGATTCCGCGGAATCGAATCCAGCAGTATATAGAATAAGACTTCTTAAAGATAAAAAACCAGTCGTAATACCTCGATGGTTAAAGGAAGATTCGGAAGGTGTACTTTATATTGGTAAAAATGGCGATATGGAAAAAGGACGTAAAAGGTTTCTAAAGGGGTTCGAAGCCGGAGGGGCTTTAAAAAACATGGGTGGTCACCCCGCGAGTAATATGATTTATCTGTTAAGAAAAGTGAATATAAAAATTGAATCAAAGGACTTGGAATATTCATATTATAAAACAAAAGAAATAGAACAATTTGAGGGAGAAGCTATTGTGAAATATTTTAAAACTCATGGCGAACTTCCTCCTTTGAATTCAAATTTTCCGAAGAGAAAAGAGTGGGATAATTTTATCTCTCGTTCGCATGAATACGGATATTAATACATGATTAATATTCTCATAAAAAGCAATCTCCCGATATCAACGGTCAATTATCTTAAATTAAAGAAAAAAAGAGAAATAAGAAATTTTCAGCGATAAAAAGGGGTATATCAAAAAGCTTGTTTCTGTCCCTTTAAAGAAAAAAGTACAAACAAATGGACGTTTGTTTTGACCGTTTCTATTCTTGTTGGTAGTTATTTAGGATAACAATATACTGAAGTTGATATTATATTTTCGGTTTCAAACAAACTTATGCATTTTAGCCATTTCTGAAATATTAATTTATACGTACTAATAATAATAAAAACATACGTATGTACAGAAAACTATTTAAACATACGTGCAAATAATGAAATAATGATACGTATGGAATCCGAAAAAAAGAAATTAACACTTTCAATTAATTCAGAAGTAATTGAAAAAGCGAAAAAGTTAGGTCTTAATCTTTCTGAAGTGACTGAGAACTCATTAAAATTATATTCGCTTGGTCATGATAATGATAAAATTGTGACTTCTGATAAATTACGAGACGTTTATACTGATGTACTTAAAAAAATATCAGAAATTCTAAAAAAATGGGAAACGTCTTTGCAAATAGGCTCATCTTCCAATCCATTTAACGGTGTTAATTATACATATATTCTGTATCAAGATGAGGTTCGTATGTGGTCTAGTGAATCTGATGAATCCCCAGAACAAACTTGGCATCTTAATGATAAAAATCTACCAATTCATATTTTTGATGAGCCTGATAAAATAATAACTAATCTAATAAATGAATTGTACGAAACGGCTAATAAAAATAAAGAAGTTCTTGATAAATTACAGATTTTAAAAAATATTTTAGAATTATCTGGATTATCAAAATAATCTTAATAAATTAATGGTGAATTAATGGCTAATAAAATAAAAAAACCTGAAGTACCATCTATTCACCATGATATTTGGGTTAAAACATATCCTTATACAATTAATTTAGTTAAGCATACCTTCCTCTTTTTTCTAACAATTTTAATCATTTGGTTTACGATTAAATTTACTGAGCTATTGTTTCCGAATTTGCCCTTTACAGTTAAAATTTTACTATACATCTCTGAAGCAGCATTAATAATTCATTTTGCAAGGGAAAGTATATTCGAAATTTCCTCGTCTATTCATCTTTCAATGAAGTAATGAAAATCTATCCTTTTTTAAACTTTAAGCCATCAAAAGCCATTATATAGAGACGCTTACAACTAAAGATAAAAATAAACCAATCAATTATGCTATGTCTAAAGGATTCTCACTACGGAAATCCAAACATAAATAAAGCTAAGTTTTAAAAATTTATAAATTAAAAGGCAAAGAATGGTCTGATGAAAAACTCTACTCAAATCAATCCCAAACAGGTCGCAGGAGAAAAAGCAGCCCAGCTCGTAAAAAACAACATGGTGGTTGGACTTGGCACCGGCTCCACCACGGCATACGCCATCAAAGAACTCGGGCGGCGCGTTGCTGACGGCCTGAAAATACTTGGCGTTCCCACTTCATACCAGTCCGCATTCCTGGCGGCCGAGAGCGGAATCCCGCTCACCACGCTGGATGAGCATCCTGTTCTCGATATCGACATCGACGGCGCGGACCAGATAGCCCGCTTCACCGCGATCAAAGGCGGCGGTGCGGCGCATACGCGGGAAAAGATCGTGGCTCTATCTTCAAAGAAATTCGCAATAGTTGTGGATGAATCCAAGATCGCAGATGTTCTCAGCCATCCTGTTCCCCTAGAGGTACTGCCCTTCGCGCGAAAATTAGTTATTAAACAGGTGTCAGAGCTTGGAGGAAAAGCAGTGGTACGCATGGGAGTCAATAAAGATGGGCCTGTCATTTCTGATAATGGGAATTTCATCCTTGACGCTGATTTTGGAACGATAGAGGACCCGCTTACCCTGAGCGAGAAGCTTTCGCAATGTTCCGGCATCGTGGAGCACGGGATATTCACAAAAATCGATATTGTCTATGTCGGGAAAAAAGACGGTTCAGTAGAAATACTTGAAGATTAGGAGCCTTTTATCTCGTTCCCGAAGTCCTCATTTCCAAGGTTCTCCGTGACCCTGGTTCCATTCTTTACTCTTACTTCCGGCCATATCCTCACCTGCGAGTTAACCGTGACATCATTCCCGATTATTACCCGCGGACCGATGACAGTACCGGTTTCAAGTATACAGGAATCCTTTATCTTGGTGGCATTATCGATGGTCGCACTGGAAACAGCTGTGTTTTCGCCGATTTCCACATTATCATAGATATACGATGAAAGTATCCTTGAGTTATTGCCGATTTTACAGTTTGACCCGATGGACGTATAAGGGCCTATCAATACATTATCCCCTATGGAGGTGTTCTCTCCTATCACTATCGGCCCGACAATGGAGGAATTCGAGCCCAGCGAAACATCATGGGCGATGTCTATCGGCCCAGTCACTTTTGCGTCCTTGATATTAAATCGCCCGGATATCTTTGTCCCGGGCATCTGCTCAAGCATCCACCTGCATGCTTCCCTGTAAGCCTGCGGGTTCCCGATATCAGTCCACCTCCCATGCACAAGGAAACCGTTGATTATCTCGCCTTTTTTCATGATATCAGGGAAAAGGTCTTTTGCAAAATCGTATTTCTTCCCGGGTATCAGATCAAGGATCTCGGGATCGCAGACGTATATGCCTGTGCTTGCAAGGTTGCTGAAAATTTCACCTGGCCCGGGTTTTTCAAAGAACCGGTTGATCCTGTTATTGACATCCATATCCGCGATGCCGTATTCGCGCGGGTCGTCTATGGGGATTAAACCGATCGTCACGATGGCATCGTTCTCCTCATGGAAGCGCACGAACTCCCGCAATCCAAGGTTCATGACATGGTCTCCCCCGACCACCATGAAAGGCTCGCCCTCGAAGAGTTCCTCTGCATTCTTTACACCGCCTGCGGTTCCCAGTTTTTCTATTTCATGTACATATTCGATATGAACACCGTACATACTCCCGTCGCCCAGCGCATTTTCTATTTCCCCGCCGAGATAACCCAGGGTGAGCACAATGTCGTTGAAACCTTCCTTGGCAAGGTGTTCCACCAGATGCACGACCGATGGCTTGTTCAAAAGCGGGATCATTGGTTTTGGTCTGTCAAAAGTAAGAGGCCGAAGTCTTGTTCCCTCGCCGCCGCACATTATGCATGTCTTCATTTCAGGTACCCAGTTGAAATTAATCTCACAGTATATAGAGGTAACGAAATTATAATATGTTAGATTAAGGAGTAGGGGTAAAATAACCTCGGATTTAAAACATTAAACCTCCAAACCATCTAATTTTGTTAGGTATTTGGCTTCCTCAATTTGGTATACCCCAAAGATGAACAAAACATTAAAAACCAACACTGAGTTAAATAAAGTTTATGCAGTATATTATATATACAAAAAAGAAGTAATGATAATAAAATGAAAATTCCTGAAAAAGAATATTCAGTGGGTGAGTTTTTAGATTATCTCATGGAACACTCCGATGAAATATTTGAAGAGGAAAGAAAGAATTGGCTTAAAATTTATTGCATTCTTGTTTCGGATAATTCATGGCAAACCACCTTGTTTAAAATAGATGAGATTACGCAATTAGGCGCAATTTTTAAAGTTACACCAGAGGTAGAATCTTCTGATGAAATTGAAGAAATATACTATGCTTTGGAATATAGTCCGGGTTTATTATTATTATTCACAACAGCAAATAACGAGAGATATAAAAAATCTGTAGAAAATAAAATAAAAAAGTCAAGAGGCACCACTCCTATGTGGATAAAACCAGACTTTTTTAGACGTTTTTGGAAAGAAACAATTGAACAGAATAATGGAAGTTTTGTGTATAGATTCACTAGTAAGAGAAAGTTATTGGATGATACACCAAGCAGAATTAGGCCTAATTATGAAAGACGATTCAACTATACAGGTGATGACGGTACGCAAACAATGTTGGAAATTGAAGAATTATATGGGGTTTTACCCACTTCCATTTATATCCAAGTGAATGAAAATTTGAAACTTCATCTTACAAATGAGGGTCTATTCTCAGCACAAGAACCATCATCCCCCGCGCTTTCATTATTCTTCAATTACTTAGATGAAATAAAAGACCCAATTTTAAAAATGAGAAACATCTCTAAATCGTTGAACTTTAACATCGCTTCTGGAGAATCAAATCTAAAATCTGCATCAGTCGATGTCGGAGTAATTAAACTCCATAAACGAGAAATTGACGCTTATACTGTAGAGAGTTTAGCAAAGGAGCTTAAAGATTTTTCATTTATTGATAAAAATATTGAAATCGGGTCATTGAGTTTTACTTCCACAGTAATTGATGAAATTAAAGGTTCAGTGTTTGATATTAGCGCAAGCGAGTCTGAAATCCTTATTGTACCTAAATATCGAATGACTTTTGAGTCACTTTTGGGTTTCTATCGAGGAATAGCAGAATCTATTGATGAACAAGCAGAACTCTCTACAATCGATGAAAGACAATAGGAGAGATAATTTTTGGACGACGAGGAATTTATCAAGTTCCTACACTCTCCAAGTCTAATAGAAGCATATAGAGAAGAAAAGAAACACCTATTATACCAAGTGGAACAAAATTTCAACTCTAAAAGAGATTTTCTCGAGAAAGCTAAAAAAAATGCCATAGAAATTGACCGAAAACATAGAGTGATGATAAATGTTTGTGTTGCTCCGTTTACTGAGAAGGGAACATTAAGAAGTATTGATTATCGGTTTATTCGAGCCAGCCCTTTGGCTGAACTTAGTATTCCAAACGTAGATTTTCTTCTTTATAAATCGACAGAAAGAGTAAGAATTGCAATTTTCGGAGAAGCAAAAGGAAGTATTTCAAAAAATCCTGATAAGATAATAAATGAGTATAAGGATAGAATTATTACAATAACTCAATACACGGATTACATAAAAACCAAATATCTCAAGATACCTATAAATGAAATGGTATATTTCGAATATGTAATCGCAGTACCTTCTATAGATGCGCCAAACATTTTAAGAAAAACAATTGATAAAGGTGGCGGAATTGTTGTTTGGCATGCTCCTATTACAGGATTAGAAGGTATTTCTATAGCCTTCCCACCAAAAATAATTCCACCCACTATAAAAAATAGTATGATACACCGAGACCATGAACTCAATAAAAGAATGAAGAATCGTGTTTTATCAAATAGAAAGATGTTTAATTTTTTCCCACAAAGTCATCCAGTTTCTAAACTTGATTCTCTTATATTCGCTGCAAGAATTGAGGAAACCGGACTCACTGTGAGCGAAGATGAATTGATAGAAAATTTATCAAAAGAGCTTTTCTATCTGGATGATGGAGTGATAAAAAATGAAGCAAAATCAATTTTAAGTTTGGGTTTAAGAATTGATTTCTTAGAAAAAACAACTATAGAACCCAATCAATATCGCATAAAAGCTAAAAGCTATAGAGCAGATAAACTGGCACAGATATTTGAAGAAAAATGGATAAAAAATCAATTGGAAGAAGAACTTGATGGTATGAAGGAGACTGCTATTGAAGAAATTCAATCAAAGTATAAAACAGAGAGGCAAAAAGATAGAGAATTAGGTGATTTTGGTTTTGAAGTAAATTAAAAAAAATTTTTATATTTTTGAGAACTTTAGATAGTATTTTACATACTCATTAACTTAACAGTACCCGAAATTATAATATGTTAAAGCCATGTAAGTCATTGAACATTCAGGGGAAAATGACCAGAATAGTGATTGCAATTGGTGGTAACGCGATATTGAATCCCGAAAAGGGAAGTCCGGTTGAGCAGCAGCGAATGATCGATGAAGCCTGCAGGGAGATCGCGCAGATCATCCAAAATGATTTTGATGTGGTTGTGACCCATGGCAATGGCCCTCAGATAGGGAATATCCTTGCGATGCAGGAAGAGTGCGGTCTTGTTCATCCGCAACCCCTTGATCTTTGCGGGGCCCAGACGCAGGGGATGCTTGGATATTTGCTTCAGCAATCCCTTGATAACCGGCTGAAAGAGGAGGGAATAGAGAAAAAGGTCGTGACGATCCTCACGCAGGTGATTGTGGATGAGTCATGTTGCTCGGTTCCCACCAAGCCGATCGGCCTTTATTATCCCGAATTCAGAGCAAGGAAGATGATGGAGAAAGGCATGAAAATGATAAAGGATAAAAAAGGTTACAGGCGGGTCGTGGCTTCACCACTGCCCAGACAGATAGTTGAGGAAGAAATTATAAAAAAACTGGTTGAGGAAGGTGTCGTAGTTATAGCCGGAGGAGGAGGCGGGATCCCTGTCATTAGAAAAAACAATTTGCTTTCTGGCGTCGAAGCGGTCATTGACAAAGATCTTACGGGCAGCCTGATAGCGACCGCGGTTGGGGCAGAGATCCTTCTCATACTAACCGATGTTGAGAAAGCGGCCCTGAATTTTGGAAAAGAGGATCAGATAGACCTTGATAAAATATCTGTTTCAGAGGCTGAAAAATATATTGAGGAAGGACATTTCGGAAAAGGCAGCATGGAACCAAAGGTACTTGCAGCGCTCTGGTTCGTCAGATCCGGAGGGAAGACTGCCATTATCTCAAGCCTGGATAAGGCGCTGCCTGCTCTCGCGGGCAAAACAGGTACAAGGGTAGTAGCATAACCTCCCCGGCAGCAACTCAAAAAATTTTTAATCCCGCAGATAATTCATCAGAATTCCACACGTAGCTTATGCCAAAAGATTATTTCTTTCTCGCCGATATGACCTTATTCAGGTCTTCCACCAGCGCATCCACGTTTATCCCGTGCGCCGATGCACCATCTTCTATGCTCTCGAACGCGGATACGTGGCATCCCACGCAATGGAGGCCGTGCCTCATAAATACCATCATGGTCTCAGGATACTGGCTGACTACATCCTCTATTGTTGTATCTTTTGTTATGGTCATAATTTCTCCATTCATTCGTATATTAACGAACATTAATAAAGCTTTCTAATAGCTCCATTACTGTCTTTTTCCAGACATAAAGCCTCTCAATGATGCGTCCCCTCGACGACCTTCACTCCTTTTTTAAGTATCATCTGCTTTATCTCGTCTATATGGGGGCATTTTGGATAACCGCCTTCCATCAACATGCATGAACTTATGTGAATCGCATCCACGCCGTGCTTCTGAAGACTGTCCACAAGCCTGAAGACCCGCCTGCCAGGGCATCCTCCGCATGTGAAAAATCCAATGATCTCAGCTTCGCCGTACCCGCTGAAATGAACTTTCCTTTTATTGAAAGCCTTGAAGCATGCCACGCCGGGGCAGGTCTCACTTACGATATCACACCTGACCACAGCAATCTTCTTTGCCTTTTCATCCTTTTCCATTAAAGCGCCAAAACGCTCCGCAGCTTCTTTAACATCGCCCAGGGTTACAATGTTTTTTCCCTTCTTTTCTACAGATGCTTCGATACCCATTTTTGCCATTTTTCGTACATGCTCGGGTACTTTCTCAAGCTCTCTGGCCGCATCGGTTTCCCATTCCATTTTATCACTTACAGCTTTATTCTTTGACAATATATTGTTTACTTCTGGACTCATTTGAACGCGTATGTCGTGACTTCCATATCTGCGTCCATCAGGTAATCAAAATCGACCAGCTTATCCCATCCTGCTTTCTGGAAAACCCCGCCGATGCAGACCCCAAGTATCTGCTTTCCGGAATGCCCATCCGTGACCTCATTGATCAGTGTCTTGAGATCATTAACATCAACTTCCATCTTGGGCATCGCAAGGCCTCCAAGAAGTACCACCGTGTCAGAGGAAGGATCGGCTTTCTCTCCGAGCTGCATGCCGTAATCTGTCATTATTACCTTTACAGCCATACCTTTCCTCAGGTTCGGAATAAAGACCATTTCTTTCCCTGCATCGCGCAGGACATAACCAAGCAGCTCAGCGAAAGGGTTGCACCAGCCCGGGCAGCCTATGAAGGTTATCTTTTCCCTGCCCCGTACAAGTTTCCTGAATGCCGTGAGCATGCCGCCTATGCCTGAGGATTTTTCTATCGGTATCATGGGGGATATGGATTGTTGGAGGGGGGATATAAGAGTTTATTATATCGATGCTAAAGTCTGTCGGTCACTTTTGGCCAATAGTGACCTCTGAACCTGAGCAAGCTATTAGAATAATAAAAGAATTATTGATATTATAAATGATGGATTTAGAAGAACTCAGGAAAAAAGTCAGGGAAACCACAGAAAAAGAACTGGTACGCGATGCATTCAGGGCAAGGAAATTCTCTGGTCTTGCAACCCTTCGTCAGGGGATGGACCTGATCGATTTCGCCTTGCGAGTAAAGAAGGCCCAGCATGAGGAAAATTGAAGACATTTTAAATCTGGTGTGTAATTTCCTGGACGAGAATAGCATAGAATACGTCATCGTAGGAGGGATAGCAGTCCTGTTCTATGGCAATCCTAGGACTACAATGGATATTGATTATGTTATTCAGTTTTCAGATAAAGATATACCTGTCCTAATGAAGTTCCTGCAAGAAAATGGGTTCTACGCATCTGAAAATGATATGCGAGCTGCGCTTCTGGAAAAATCTCACAGCACAATTGAAGATAAAGAAACAATGCTCAGACTGGACATTAAGGGAGTTTACAGCGAGTTGGATGAAAGAGTGCTCAGAAATAAAAAGAAAGTAAGGCTCGATGATACTGTGATTTACATAGCCTCTCCAGAGGATACAATTGCAAACAAGTTACTTTTTTCAAGGGAACAGGATATCAAGGATGCTCTTGGTATTTACATAAGACAGTATAATTCTCTTAAAATGGAGTATCTTGAGAGGATAAGCAAAAAAATTGGGGTTTATGAGGGCCTTCTGGATTTGAAGAAGATGTACAAGAAGTATGAAGAAAAATGATAATGGCAATCACGATAACTTAAAGCCCATCAACATCGGCCATCTCTCAACCGTCTATCACACCTCTTTTATCCTGATGGGCACGGACTGGCTCGATAAAGCTGGCATCCGGGCGAACTGGAAACTCTTTGCCTCAGGTCCTGATATCGTGAAGGCTTTTGAGAACAAAGAAATAGATATAGGATACATCGGTCTCCCTCCCGCAATCATAGGCATTGACCGAGGCGTGCCGATAACATGCGTGGCAGGGGGACATGTCGAAGGCACGGTGTTGATAGCCCAAAAGGAATACAGGATTTTTGATGACCTGAAGGATTTCAATTCTGCACTCTCGCAGTTTAAGGGAAAAATCATCGGCTCCCCCCCCAGAGGCTCAATTCACGACGTCATTATCCGAAATGCTCTGGAGGAAGCGAAACTTGACATTGGGGTGAAGAATTTCGCTTGGACGGACTTTGTGCTGGAGGCGCTGGCGGATAGGGAGATAGATGCCGCTGTCGGGACGCCATCACTTGCTGTGGCAGCAGCGCGTGCGTGCGGGGCTAAGATAATCATTGCACCGTACGTTCTCTGGCCCAATAACCCAAGCTATGGGATAGTAATCAGAAGGGAATTGATGCAGGATCCAGATTTGATATTGGGATTCCTGAAGCTGCATGAAAAGGCGAGTAATTTTATCCGGAAAGATCCCATGAAGGCGGCAGGGATAGTATCGAAACTCACAGGTATCGTTGATGCGGATTTTGTTCTTGATGCTTACTGTGTCTCGCCCAAATACTGCGCTGCATTGTCGTGCGAGTTTGTCGCCTCAACTATGGCTTTCGTGCCCGTGCTTCATAGCTTAAAATATATTTCAAGAAGATTACCTGAACAGGAAATATTTGAGTTCAGGTACATCAAGGAAGTCCATAAAGAACCACCGCATTATGATAACCTGTCAGAATACTTTTTTAACCTTCACCAGTAATTAAGATAGCATGATATTGTTCGGTGTCCTTGGTGACCCTGTATCACACAGCCTTTCCCCGGTCATGCATAATGCTGCCTTTAAAGCCCTGGGATTGGAGTGCGAATACCATGCATTCAGGGTGAGTCCTGAAGCCCTCCGAGATGCGATACACGGAGCATGCGCTCTTGGGTTTGGCGGGTTGAACCTGACCATTCCACTGAAGGAAAAAGCCCTGGAAATAGTAAAACCATCAGATCTCGCAAAGCAGATAGGCGCCGTGAACACGGTGGATTTCAAAAATGGGATCCAGGGATATAACACTGACGGCATCGGTGCCAAAATGGCTCTTGAAAGCAACGGCATCAAGGTCAAAGGGAAAAATGTACTTCTCCTTGGCGCGGGGGGCGCTGCGCGTGCAATTGCGTTCCAGCTGGCAAAGGATGGCGCCAGTGTCACGATCGCCAACAGGACAGTCGAGAGGGCGGAAGCTCTTGCGAAAGATGTAAGAAATGTTGGAAAAGCCAGGGGTTGTGGTATTGATGATCTGAAGGAACGGATTTCAAACTGTGATATTCTCATAAACTCCACCGCTGTTGGCATGCTTCCGAAAATTGAGGAGACCATGGTAACTTCGGAAATGATGCATAGCAGCCTGGTGGTTTTCGATATCGTCTACAATCCGATGAGCACGAAACTGCTCCAGGAAGCCAGGAAAGCGGGTGCAAGAACTATCGACGGGGTAATGATGCTCGTATACCAGGGTGCAGAAGCATTCAGGATATGGACAGGGAAGACACCGCCAGTTGATGTCATGGAAAAAGCAGTAAGGGAGAGACTGGCATGAAAATATTGATCATTGGCGGTACGGGCGAAACGGGACGGTGGTTCGTTAAATTTTATAGCAAGCATGGTTTTGAAGTCGTGATATGGGGGATCAATAAGAGAAAAGATATAGCTGAGGCTTTGGGTGTTCGGTTTGCCGAGGATATTGACAGTGAGATAAAAACAAGCGATATAGTGATGATCTCGGTCCCGATAAATATAACCGGAAAAACCATAAGTGAAATAGCTCCGAAAATGTCTGCTGGTAGCCTGCTTATGGACATAACATCAATTAAGAAAGGTCCTGTTGAAGCAATGCTAAAATACGCGCCTGTGGATATTGAGATACTTGGAACGCATCCCATGTTCGGGCCTTCAATACCTGATATCAGGGGACAGATAGTCATTTTTACTCCTGTTGAAGGGAGAAGTTCCAGGTGGTTCCCGGTCATAAGGAGCCTGTACGAGGATAATGGTGCGCATATCGAGATAATGGATTCGGCGCAGCACGACAGGACGATGGCTGTGGTGCAGGGGCTCACACATTTTGCATATATCTCAATAGGCTCGGTTTTCAGGGAGCTGGAGTTCGATGTGGCAAAATCCAGGCGGTTCATGAGCCCGATGTATGATATAATGCTTGACCTTGTGGGAAGGATACTGGCCCAGAACCCGTATCTTTACGCCATGATCCAGATGAATCCAGAGGTGGCGAAGGTTCATAAGGCCTATATAAATCAGTGCAACCAGATGGCTGAGATCGTAAGAAATGGGGATATCGAAGGATTTGTGGCTCTCATGAAAAAAGCCGCAGTCCATTTCGGGGATACCGAATCGGCCCTACGGGGCTCAGAAAAACTCATCGGCTCCAAGATAGCGGAGCATGAAGAACTCGTCCGCTCTATAGGTCACGCGCGCGCGCTAAGGCACATTTACTCTGGCGTGATACATTTCGGTATTGTAAAAAAAGTAACACCAAGAACGGTTTTTTTAGAGAGGGCCGGGAAGACCACCGAGCTTTTGATCGAGAATGTGAGACTCTTGAACGAACAGGAACTTCTCACCTGGAAAGCATCCAATCTGAGAAATGTGACACGTGACATCTCAGTTTTTATTCCACAGGATTCAGACCCGGATATTATAAAACACGTTGTCTGCAGGTCAGATGGTGTGGTCTCGGTTGAGATCGTGGATATTTATAATAAACAGAATACAAAAAGTGTTACATATAGGGTCACAATATTTGGGGATCATGATGCTTCGGTTGTCCAGGGAAGTGTTGAGGGTATTCTAAGAGGGATTGGCTGTACGATCAGGTAAGATTTAATATTAATGAACACACGCAGACAGGAATAGTGATAGTATGGTGGAGAAAACAACGAAAAGACCGGATCTCAGAGGTTTGAAGATCGGAGACGTTCTACATGTTGGAACGGAAGATAAGGGCGAGATATTTAAAGTGACAAAACTAGGCGAGAATACTTATATCCTTGACCGCGGAGGAGAATTGATCGAATACGGCAGGGCTGTAATGGCAAAGAATATCTACGGTTTTGCGGAGCGGTTTAAAGCGCTTTACTGGATAACCCGCGAAGAGGAGTAATCCTCCCAGCATTACTTTTTCACGTTCTCCATCGCAGCTTCAACAAGTTCCTGCCTGATTTCAGGCAGTTTCCTGCTTATTCTCTTAGGCTTCCTGGGTTTGCAGTTCTCAAGGGCATAAGCGAAAATTATTGGCACACCAACAGTTGCGTCAATGTAAGGTATTACATTCCCTTCCCCGGCCTTCGGGATCTTGCCCCATGATTTGCCTTCATTTATCGTGGCTCCTGAGAGACCGCCGACATCAGGTCGGTCCACGGTTACCTGGATGACATAATTCTCACCCGGACATTCCATACCCAGAATCTGGGAAATCGTGGGGGCTGTCTGCTGGAGGAAGTTCTTTGGCACGCCTCCACCTACCTCAAGGACACCGCGCGGGATATCTTCCATCATGCTGTGGTACACGATTGCAGCGCTTTCCAGAACATCCATCGTGGGGCTTGGGTCCATGAAATCCAGGGGATCAAGTTCCTTCGAGCCTGATTTTGCGCAGGCTATTATCGGGAGGTAGCTCGTACCCATCCCCACAGAGGAATCAGCAAATGCGGGCACAAACACCGGAATATCATTTTTTGATGCCGATGCGATGAAAGATAACTCAGGAGCATTCGCTGTTTCCAGTATTCCTTCACCGAGAGTTTTATAATAATGTGCGGATGAGAATTTCTTAGGGAATTTATTTTTTTCAATAGCTTTCTGGGTCAGTGCCTGGACAATCTTATCCTGGGCAATAAGCGTTCGCTGCATGTCGATGTAAACATCATAGATCCTGACCACATCGTTGTCTGCAAGTTCATTATCATCTGCTGTGTAATCTCCCTGATGCACGGGTAGCTTATATGCAAAATGCATATCATGATAGGTATTGGCGCCTGTCGTTACTATCCAATCTATGAAACCGCGCTCGATCATTTTAATGATTCCTCCACCCATACCTACGGGGCTCATCGCACCGGCCAGCGTCAGGCACACTGTCGAGTTATTATCTATCATGGTCTTGAACAGATGACATGCCTCAGCCAGTCTTTTTGCATTATATCCCATCGCATCGAATACATCGTCAACCAGCTCGGTAACGGTCATATTTCCGGCAAGAGGTATGGGAGAAATGGGCTTCCCATCCCAATAATTATGTTTCATATAATGCATGGTGTTATCTCCGGAATTTAAATTTGACCCATATTTTTTTGATTTCATTTCAATACGCTATGGAATATTTAAGAATTTGCTAATGTTTTTTCTTCAACCTGGGCAGGATTTATTCCTGTGATTTGGGTGCCTGAATTGATATGCCAAAGTTCCAATGGGAAGTCCATGCATAATTTCCAGGTGGATGTTTCTTAAACGGCTATCTCGCTCTTGGAGCCTCGATTCTGCAAAAAAAAGATGATGGCTATATGAGAACTTTGATATCTTTCAATTTTTGGTGAAATTCCAGATCAGGATATCTTTTCATTTCTCTGGTTCATCTGTCTCATGGCCTCTTCATACTCAAGAGGATGTTCATGTTTCATCTGCTCCTCAGATAGGTTCCCCGTGATCCAGGCTTTTGACATTGGAAATACCTCGGGACTATAATGAACATTCCACCAATGGACTATGAAGATGAAAAGGGTCGCCAGCAGCGCCTCGTCGCTATGTACGATGGTTGAAAGTTGCACATACGCATAAGGAATATATTTCATTGCCACGAAAGGGAACATCATTATCAATCCGGTAACGCAAAGCATCACCATTCCCCAGAAAGCTCCCCAGTAATCGAATTTTTCCTTCCAGCTATATCTTCCATATTTGGGGGGCTCTGCTTTTCCGATGTAAAAGAGTATCGTTTGCCAGAAATCCGTTGCATCCTTCACCGTCGGCCAGACTTTGCGCTCAAGCAGAGATTCCTTATCCACAAAAATATGATATGTAACATGGTATATCCCCAGAAGAACCATCCCAATGCCCGCTGCATGGTGTATCTGCGTCCGCATTTCAAATCCGCCAACAAGGCCTATGATCATTGGAGACCACCATGAGTCAGGGAATTTGACAGCCATACCTGTGACCACTAAAAGCATGAAAGTACCTATCATTACCCAATGCTGTACAAGCTGGTTGAATGTGAACCGCTTAAAGAAAACTTCACCCATAGTACTATCTCCTGCTAAATCGTTAGGAACTGAGACTTCCATTAGCTTAAGTCTTGACATCAGTTACCATCTCTTTTGAATCTTGAATCTTGAAAAGAAATCCAGAAGCACCATGCCCGCAAATATGCCTATGACGCCAGTTGTCAATATCTTGAAAAATAGGGCTATCCAATATGCAAGATCAAATGGCCCCAAGAAATATGAATCCATCTGTGGGTCCATGCCTGTCTTATTGAAACTGAGTTCTCCTGTGTGCAGTGACTCCTTATCATGAACCAGACCAGCGGCGATCTTGACATCTAATATAGCTCCAGGATGGCAGTTCGCTTTACCACAGGTCTTGGGGAGATTTTCAGGATAAGTGCTTGAAGTGGGATCAGTTGTAGATTTCGTGAGATGGTTGTTGTGGCAGTCAGCGCATGTCGCCACTACATTATATCCATTGCTTAAAGCCTTCCAGTGAAAGGATTCCTTATAGGTATCCAGCCGGTCTGTCTTGATTCCATAATACCATGCGCTCATCATCTCTTTGTTGGAATGGCATTTTGCACATGTTGCCGGGCTGTTCTGATGGTTTGAAGAGGAATTGGGATCGCTTATCGCACGAATTTCATGTATGCCGTGGCAATCGGTACACGTTGCGGCTTCGGTATGACCTTTTTTGATCTGTTCCCAGTGTATGCTCTGCATGTAGTCATTGGCTTCCTTGATGTGGCACTTTGAGCAAACATTCGTTATATTCTCGCGCGAGGGCCTGCCTATGAAATTCCCGGACATTGCCTCCACAGATACAACAGAAACATTTGATTGGGCATTCCCTCCATGACAATTCGCACAGGTGAAACCCATCTGGTAATGGATATTATTTCTGAATTCACTGACCACCTGCGTGTGGCAGTGGTAACAGGATACGTCCTGCTGAGCAGAAACAACAGGAACCAATAAAAAGAATGCTGCGGCTAAAATACATACGTATTTGTTTTTCATTTCAAAGCCAAAGCTGTGCCATGTAGATGACATTGATCGTTGCCTCACTAAATTCATTTCAGATGTTGCCTATCCTATATAATACCGTACCCCGTTTTTGTCCCGTTTTTCGGGCAATCAATGTTCTTATCCCTGCAGGCTTAAATAATTTGTGATATATTGCGGCGATTTTGACTATTTAACCATTACAATTTCCATTGTAGAGATGTTTGATTCTCATCTTTCCGAAGGCATTTTTTCAGTGCCAATCCTTATTTCCTTTATAATGGCTTCGGTCAGGAACCTGTTCCGTGTTACCTCAGCTACATCAACAGCTCTTGATATTGCCCTTCCTCTTGATTTAATGGTAACTTCTCTGGCACCATTATTGAACTGCGTAATCACTGCGAGAACATAATTAATCACAGGTTTGTTCCCGATAAGTACTACATTATCCTCTGTCATTCAGTCATCTCTGAATTCACAAAATGATTACAATCAATCCAGATATATTTAACGAATCTATTGTCTAGAATATTTGATTCGCATATCCATACCTGAAAAATGGGCAGTTTCATATACCAGCACGGCGAACAGACAATAAATGATAGAAGTCGAAGTGAAAGCGTATGTGGATGACCCCAAGCACTTAGAGAGGTCTATAATCGCACTTGGTGCAGCACCTATAGGAATAGAGACCCAGGCAGACACTTATTACAACGCACCATACCGTGATTTCGGAAAGACGGACGAAGCATTGAGAATAAGGGTCAAAGGCAGTGAATATTTTTTGACCTACAAAGGCCCCAAAATGGACAAGATATCCAAAACGAGAAAAGAATTCGAGGTGGGGATAAAGGGCGGTCATAACATGGGAGAGATTTTAACATCTCTTGGTTTTTGTCCCGTTGCGACCATAGTGAAGAAAAGGAAAAATTACAGGCTCGGAGAATTTTTTATTGCCCTTGATGAGGTAAGGAATCTTGGAAATTTCATTGAGATCGAGATATCCGCGATGAAATCAAAGAATCATGAAGAAAAAGTTGAGAGTATCTTTAGATTGCTTGAAAAGCTGAACATAAGCAGGGAATCGACCATCCGCAAATCCTATCTGGAAATGGTTCTCGAAAGCGGAAAAGACGGCAATTGTTCGTCTGTAATAGAATAGATATAAATAGTTTTATTTTCTTTTCACGTCCATGAGCGTGTTCAGTCTACTCAATCCCCGGATCCAGGATGCACTCGCTAAACAGGGATTTAATACCCCGACTGAGCCCCAGGTAAAAACAATTCCGGCAATTCTTGCCGCAGAACACGTATTGCTCATTGCACCCACAGGCTCGGGCAAAACCGAATCTGCAGTGCTCCCGTTATTTGATAGCATCATGCAAAAAAAAGAAGAAGAAAGACGCGGGATATCTGCGCTATACATCACTCCGCTGAGAGCACTTAACCGTGATATGCTTTCACGTCTTGAATGGTGGGGGAAAGAGCTGGGCATAAAGGTGGCAGTGAGGCACGGGGATACAACCACATATGAGCGGCAAAAGCAATCCCTTAAGCCTCCGGATCTCCTTGTCACCACACCTGAAACGCTCCAGGTAATGCTCACCGGTAGACGGCTTCGCACTAACCTCAGAACAGTAACGCATGTGATTATTGATGAAGTACATGAACTGGCTACTTCTAAGAGGGGAGCACAACTATCCATCGCCCTTGAACGTCTTATCGAAGTGTGCGGGGAGTTCCAGAGGATAGGTCTATCTGCGACTGTGGGGGAACCTGAAGAGATCGCACATTTTCTTGCAGGGACGAACAGAACAGCCCGCGTTGTCGAAGTCTCCCTCATAAAGCAGCTTGATTTCAATGTAGTATGCCCAAAACCCGGTTCGCAGGACCACGATTTTTCAAAAAAACTGATGTGCACGCCGGAAATGGCTTCACATCTTCGGGTGATCTCTGACATTGTTGGAAATCACAAATCCACACTTATATTCGTGAATACTCGAGAATCCGCTGAGATGCTGGGTTCTAGGTTCAAGATGCTGAATATTCCCATCGGGGTGCATCACGGCTCTCTTTCCAGGGATACGCGCATTGAAGCAGAAAATAATTTCAAACAGGGTATACTTTCAGGTCTTATATGCACTTCCTCCATGGAACTCGGGATAGATATCGGAGATGTGGACCATGTGATCCAGTACATGTCCCCACGGCAGGTCACCCGACTTATCCAGAGGGTGGGAAGGGCAGGACACTGGGTCGGAGAACCTTCGAGCGGGACGATAATAACAACAGGTGCAGATGATGCAGCTGAAACCAGCGCGATCACGCGGAGGGCAAAGGCCGGTGAGATTGAGAAAATAGATATTCATGAGAACAGCACGGATACATTGGCGAACCAGGTATGCGGAATGGTGCTGGATTTCGGGGAGATTTCAATTGAAAAAGTTTATTCGATTGTTAAAAGGGCATATCCGTATCGCGATCTCAAGATCGAGTTACTGCGTGAGGTTGTCAAACAATTGAACGACAACAGGCTCGTGTGGTTTGAGAACGACACTGTGGGAAAGAAACGGAAGAGCTGGCAGTATTTCTATGAAAATCTCTCCATGATACCGGATGAGAAGCGTTTTGAGATATTTGATATCGTGAGCGGAAAGACGGTGGGTGCACTGGACGAAGCATTCGTGGTGGATTTTGCGGAAGCAGGCGCAGTATTCATTGCAAAAGGCGAGATGTGGCGCATCATCGAGATAATTACTGATAAAAGCAGGATAAAAGTGGAGCCGATATCGGATCCGGGCGGTGAGATCCCGAACTGGGTGGGAGAGGAGATACCCGTGCCCCATGAGGTAGCAGAGGAAGTGGGAGGGATAAGAAAGCGCATAGCTGCGAATCTAACGAGCGGATTGAGTCCAGAAAGAATTGTAGAGGAATATAGAAAGGATTATCCTGCTGATAGCGAGGCAGCAGGCGAGATACTTGAATTGATCCAGAAACAGCAGAAGGCGAAACTCACGGTGCCGACCGATGAAACAGCAATCATAGAACAGGATGGGAAATCCATTGTGATCAATATCTGCGGCGGTCATAAAGTGAACGAGACCCTGGGGCGCGTGCTCACATCCCTTCTCACCGCGAGGTTCGGCTCAAGCGTGGCAATGGAGATAGATCCTTACAGGATAAAGCTTGAACTTCCCCGGATGCTCAATGCAGAAAAGATAAAGGAAATGATACTGACGACCAGCCCGGATCACATAGAGCCGATAATTGAAATGACGCTCAAGAATACCATGCTGCTCAAATGGAAGATGGTGCATGTGGCGCGGAAATTCGGCGCGCTGAGCCGTGACGTGGATTATGACCGCATAAGTATGAGAAGGCTGCTTGAGGTTTTCGAGCATACGCCCATGTACGATGAAGCGGTGCGGGAGATATTCCATGATAAGCTCGATATAACACGTGCCAGGTCCGTATTGAGCGCGATCCAGAGTGGCAGCGTGAAGCTCATCGTTCAGCCCGTAAGCCCGATAGGCGAGGCGGGTTTTATGGGAGGGCGGGAATTGATGGCGCCTGAGAGGGCGGACAGTTCCATAATAATGGCGCTGAAGAGCAGGATAATGGATGACCATGTTATCCTTTTCTGCGTGAACTGCAAGAAGTGGCGCTCCCATACTGCGGTTAAAAGAGTCCCCGAGCGCCCGGAATGCCCATTATGCAGCAGTCGTTTGATCGCTGCGCTCAAGCCTTGGGAAGAAGATGAGATAAAACTCGTGAAGAAACCTGATAAGGAAAAAACAGAGGAGGAGAGAAAAAGAACCGCGCGGGTTTATCGGAATGCGAACATTGTGCTCTCACACGGGAAGACTGCGGCTATTGCGCTTGCGTCGAGGGGGATCGGGCCTGAGACTGCTTCGCGGGTAATCGGGAAAATGAGGGAGGATGAGGAGGAGTTTTACAGGGATATTCTGATTGCTGAGAGGAATTATGCGAAGACCAAGAGGTTCTGGGAGTAGTGGAAATTTCAGGGATGGTAAAGCTTTATCCCATCATATAATCTATAGAGCTATAGATGATAAAATGGTAACAACCATTCAGGTGCATGAAGACCTCCTGAAAGAACTCAGCGCTTTGAAAAAGGAGCTGAACCTCAAGAGCTATGAAGAAGTTATCCGGGAGCTTATCAAATCCAAGAAGAAGTTTAAGAAATCGTATTTTGGAGCATTTCCGGGACTTAAGGAATTTAAGAGGCACGAGGAAGAAGATGACCGTCTTGGTTGATTCCTGGGGCTGGATAGAGTATTTTAATGGAACCACTCATGGCGAGAAAGTAAGGGAATTAATTGAAAATCCCAGAGAAAAAGTGATAGTAAGCGCCATCAATATTGCTGAAGTATATAATTCATTCCTGCGGGATTTTCCTTATCCTGATAACGAGCGTCTTGCTGAAGCTTCACGGGAGGCGATGAGGCAGAGGTCATACATCTTTGAAGTGGATGAAAATATCGCCGTTGAATCGGCGAGGTTGAAACATAAGATGAAATGGGGTCTTGGCGATTCTATCGTTTATGCAACTGCAAAAAGGGAGGGCGCCATGCTCATGACAGGTGACCCGCATTTTAAAGGCGTGAAGGATGTCGTGTATTTGGGGGAGTGAGGAAGGTGAAGGTTTTCCGATGATTTCAAGTTCAGTCATTCTGATACAGAAGTTCTGAGGAGTTTTGCAGGGGATATTCTGATCACAGATGGAAATTATGCGAGGACGAAGTGGTTCTGGGGAGTAGGGTTTGAGGGTTGTTATTGACAATTAGAGAATTAAGACTTACGATATATTTATCAACTATAGAATTAATGATTTAGACAGAGGGATAAGTATGGTCGAAGAAATTGTTAAGAAAACTTTAAGCGAAACTTCAAGATTGTCTGGTCTGGGAATAGAAAAATTTCTAATGCCGAATGAAAGCGTTGTATATATGACAAAAGGTAGTCTATATGTTGGCAATATAGCAGGCTTCAAAGGCTACGTAACGAACAATCGAGTTATTTTTTATACACGTAAAAGTAATTTAATTGTTTTCAAATCTGATGTACTCAATGAAATACCAATTGACCAAATAAAATCTTATAAAATGGTTGAAACAGGTACTATTTTAAAGAAAATGCACCTTGATTTAAATGAATTCAAGGTCAATGGGAATAGATCAGACATCTTAGAGTTATATCGTGCTATACAAGCTGTAAAACAAAAATGAATAGGCAACAGCATTTAACTATAGGTGCTATCGCCTTTATAGTGTACACTTATCTCATTTATTTAATCATTAGAATTTCTACAGATGTAGTCGTATATGCATTTATAGCTGTTGTTTTAGGTTCTATTATCCCAGATATTTTAGAAGCTCCTGCAAGCTGGATGCACAGAGGTTTAGGTCATAGCAAAAGAGCTTTAAAATTAATGGGTAAGATATTGATTATAACAGCTTTGATAGGTTTACTTATTAATATCTTTTATATTATTTCGAGTTTTTTCCTCGGCTATGTATTTCATCTCTTGGCCGATGCAACAACCGAAGTGGGGCTTCCAGATTAATTCAAATACCACAAGTTCTTCGCCGCCCCCCTGCGCCCATCCCGCAGCCTCCGCAACAGGAAAGCGCGCCGCCCATGGGCACTCAAAGAACGGCGCCGATTCAACCCTCGAGATAACTCAAATCATAACATCGTATTGAATTCTTCAACAGAAACGCCTGCCTGCTTCAAGATCTTCCTTAAAGTCCCTTACTTTAAAGGATTATGAAGGTACTACAAACACTCGAAAACCTTTCTTGAGAACAACATGGTCACCCCTTCCCATTCTAACCTCAAACACCAATTTTACCAGCACTTTGACTGTCTCTTTTCCAGAGATAACAGGCAGCTTTTCAGACACTTACTTCCACCGCAGATATTTCAGCAGCATTCCCCAGTGTCTTTACTTCTTCATTAATCACTTCCAGAACCAGCTCTATCGCCTCTTTAATATTTCGAAGTGCTTCCTGTTTTGTTTCACCCTGGCTGATGGCGCCAGGCAGCTCAAGACACTGGGCAGAGTAGCCGCCTTCTTCCTCTTTTTCAAGTATGATTGTGTATTTCATCGTCTGGAAATATACCGTTTATGAGTTAAAATGTTTTCCCAGCATGAGATGCAATGCTACCCTTTATGTTGCACTGAATCCTGTCCAGAATACACCGCGTGCCGCCCATGCGCATTCAAAGGACGGCGCCGGTTCGGGAATAAACCACGCCGAAAGCTCTGGTCACTTTTTATCTAAAAGATCCTCAAACCTTCCGGCATCCGCGCTGCACTCAATCGCTCTATCAAGCAGCTTTTTATCCTCGGTTACAAGGACATCCTTCATTGAAATTGATGCATAGAGATACGAGGCGTCATAGTAACTCAAATTGTTATCCACCGCTACCTTGAGAACTTCATTCTTGATCCCGATTTTTAAAATCTCCATCAAAGAAATGACCTTCGAGATAAATTTTATCAATTTTGCTCCTTCGCTTTCTGATATTTTCTTTCTTGTAACCTCTTTCCAGACCACGTTCCCAAGCTCATATTGCGCTAAATCCAGAGTTTTTCCTTCCAGCAGCTTATTAAAATCTCCAATTTCGATAGCTCTATAAATGGAACTTGCATCATAAATCATCTCTCCCTATCCTCCCGAATTGATTTTGCAACCTGTTCGCTCTTGATTTTATTGATAATTGGTTTTAGCAATTCTGATTCTTTTTTGAGGTTCATAATCTCAAATTTTTTAATTTCATTCTGTATAGCTTTTCTTATAACTTCGGATGGTTTTATTCCATACTCTTCAATTTTATGCTTGACTTCTCTTGGTATCTTTGCTGAAACAGTCGTGTAATCCATATATGTAGTTATTATATGTAGTACATATAAAGATTACTAAATGTAGTAACAGCCTGAACTATTTCACCTGCTGAGAAACATCCGAACTCATTCGCCCTCGCGCCCATCCCGCAGCCTCCGCAACAGGAAAGCGCGCCGCCCATGGGCACTCAAAGAACGGCGCCGATTAGGGCTGGTTGGCTGCGCTGGAAGCTTTTCGAAAAGCTATTTAAAGTCTCGTCTCCAATTGTAATTCAGTGATACAAAAATGGAAGCATTAGACTATCCGGATATAAGCGAAGAGCTTGATATTCTCGTAAAAAAGGGATACTATCCTTCAAAATCCGATTTAATGAGGGATGCTTTCAGAGCATTATTAAATACAAAAGCAGAATTGAGGATTTCTTTAGCTATCGAACTGTACCTCAAAGAAAAAGTCTCACTCGCAAGGGCTGCCGAGCTTGCAGGCATGACAACAATCGAGTTTAAAGAAGTCATGGCGGGAAGGGGTATAGTTAGAAGAACTGAAGGTAAATCGGTTAAAGAAATTGACAAAAAACTAAAAAAGCTCGGGTTAGTTTAATGTTTTTTGCAGATGCGGATATTCTGAGTGCCTTTGCCAAGGCAAATGCGGTAAAGTATCTTAAGGAATTCTTCAGAGAACTGGGTATTTCTCCCTCCATTTACGAAGAACTCATGCGCTCAAAGCGCGCCGGCTACTCTTTTGTAGATGAAATTTTCCAAAATGTCGAAATTATCCTTCCTTCTGAAGATGAATTCAAGGATTTCAGGAATCTGCTGGAAAGCAGGAAAGACCTGCATGAAGGCGAATGCCAGTTGATTGTGCTGTGTAAATCAAGAAATGGAATTTTGCTCACAAACGATAGATTCGTGAAAAAATTTTGCAGACAAAACAACATTAATTTTCTGGATATGGAAGACATTTTAAGGGCTTTGAAACTAAGAAAAATCCTTAAGCACGACGAACTGAAAAAACTTATTGCAGATATTGAAAAGAAAGATTTTACGATAATAAAATCAAAAGAGGCTATTCTTGGAGATTAACGTTTTGTTCCAGAAGAAGCTATTTGGCTCCAGTCGCCCAAACGCCTCATCGGCTTTACTCATAACGCCGCCTCCGCAGCAAGAAAGCGCGCCGCCCATGCGCACTCGAAGAACGGCGCTGATTCACAGTAACCATATAAGTACATATATGCAAAATAAACACCATGAAATTTAAAGTCGTTATCACAGAAGGCGAAGATGGCTGGTACGTTGTCGAAGTTCCTTCGCTTCCGGGCTGCATTTCTCAGGGAAAAACAAAAAAGGAAGCTCTTGAGAACATAAAAGAAGCCATAGAACTCTACCTTGAACCTGAAGAAGATATTTCCCTCATGGGTGCAGGACAGGTAGCAGAGGTAACGGTTTGAAGTTGCCTGTTATTTCTGGAAAAGATACAATAAAAGCGCTGGAAGGCGCTGCGCTGGAAAATACAGACACCGCCCAAAGCATTTATATACTTCGTCTTCGTTTAAAGCGGAAAGTACGATGCGTGTATCATAACGCACGTTGAAGTCGATCAAAGTCGGATTTGATGAATTGCAGGGGCCAATGCGGTTTTCGTAAGCCCGTAAATGCATGTAAGTCAAAATCTATTTGTGAAGACCTATTGCAGACATTCTGCAGCGTGTAAACATCCTCGTATCAGTATCATATATAGTCGATAAAGGAGAAACAAAATGTCTCATCCACACAGACCAAGGCGCGGGTCTATTGCATACAGTCCGCGCGTAAGAGCACGAAGTGAAATCCCCCGTGTGAGAGCATGGCCCATCAAAAAAGAGGCGAAGCTAATGGGATTTGCGGGCTATAAAGCGGGAATGACGCATGTAGTAATGACAGACAATGTCCCGAACAGCCTGACTTCAGGGATGGAAATCTCAGTCCCTGTAACCATTCTCGAGGCTCCACCAATGAAGGTCGCAGCTATACGGGTTTACAAGAATTCCACTTACGGTGCCAGTGCAGTCGCAGAGGCATGGACGACCGAGCTTGATAAGGAGCTCAACCGTGCTATGGCCGTTCCAAAGAAGCACGACCTTCCCAAAGCTTTAGCGAAGATAGACCAGCTTATTAAAGATGGTTTCGCCAGCGATCTCAGGGTCGTTATGTACACACTACCTGAAAAGGTCACAGGTATTCCAAAGAAAAAACCTGAGATCATGGAAAATAATATCGGCGGCACTGACCTGAAGACGAGGTTTGAGTATGCCAAGACCCTTCTTGGAAAATCCGTCAATATAAGCGATGTGTTCAACAATGGCGATACCATCGATTTGATTGCTATAACCACGGGAAAGGGATTGCAGGGGCCAGTGAAGCGCTGGGGTATACAGCTCCAGAAATCCAAACACTCAAGGGCAGGAAGCGTGCGAGAAATCGGGACGCTCGGGGCCTGGCATCCCTCGCATGTGAGCTGGAGGGTACCGCAGCTTGGCCAGACCGGATACCACCAGAGGACTGAGTTCAACAAACAGATAATGCAAATAGGTAAGGATGGCAAGAATGTTACCCCCGATGGCGGAATTTTAAACTACGGCATTGTCAGGAACGATTACATTATCATCAAGGGCAGCGTGCCAGGCCCGGCGAAGAGACTTGTTCGCATGCGCCCTGCTATAAGATCAAAGAAACAAATACCGGCTCCGGAGCTAACGTATATAAGCCTCGAGTCAAAACAAGGGTGATCCTAATGGAAGCGAACATAATAGATTTAGCAGGAAATTCAACTAAAAAGATCTCATCAAAGCTATTCGATGAACCTTACCGCCCTGATCTTATTAAGAAAGCGGTTCTTGCTTCCCAGGCGAACCGGCAGCAGCCATATGGACCACATATGTATGCAGGTCTCCGGACATCGGCTGAAGGGTGGGGACCTGGAAGAGGCGTCTCGAGAGTCGCCAGGCTCAAGAACGGCAGCAAGGCTGCCAGAATCCCTCAGGCGGTCAAAGGCAGGGAAGCACATCCTCCAAAGCCGGAAGCCGACAGGACAGAAAAAATCAATGATAAAGAACGAAGCAAAGCCATAAGATCAGCCATTGCGGCAACTGGAGATAACCAGCTGGTCCAAAATCGCGGCCATAAGTTCCAGGCACAGTTACCGTTGATCGTTGTTGATGAACTTTCCTCACTTACAAAAACAAAAGATGTCAGATCCTTCATGGAAGCGGTCCGTGTATGGGATGATATAGAGAGGGCAAAAGATAAGACCATAAGGGCAGGAAAAGGCAAACTCAGAGGCCGGAAATATAAGAACACGAAGAGCATATTGATTGTCACAGCCGAGGATAAGGGGATTGGAAAAGCCGCCCGCAACCTTGCAGGCGTAGACATCGTAACCTCTGACCAGCTAAACACCGAATTGTTAGCCCCGGGAACTTCAGGCGGGCGTCTGACGATATATACAGAATCTGCCATAACAAAACTCGAGGAGGTATTCCAGTGATCCAGCATCCATACGTGACAGAAAAAGCTACGACCCTGGCTGAAGCGAATAACGCTCTCCAGTTCATCGTTGATGTCAATGATACGAAAGATAAAGTGAAAAAGAATATCGAGGCCCTCTATAATGTAAAGGTTGCCAGCGTTAACACTATGATGACACCTAAGGGTAAAAAGAAAGCCATCGTGGTTTTCCAGGACCCGAACACTGCAACGGAGTTAGCCTCAAGGTTAGGGATATTTTAAGGTGATAATATGGGACATAGAATTATTTCTCAAAGCAGGGGAAAAGGTTCTCCTACATACAAAGCTCCTTCTCATAAATTCAAAGCGAACCTTGAACATCTGAAGGTCACCGAAGGAGTGGTCACAGGAAAAATACTTGAAATCATACATGATACAGCACGGTCAGCCCCAATAGGACGTATATCTTTCAGCAATGGGGAGGAGAGGCTGATGCTTATCCCGGAAGGTGTATCGGTGGACCAAACCATCCAGTGCGGAATATCAGTTCCCGTGGAGCCAGGAAACACATTGACACTTTCCGAGATACCAGAAGGAATACCAATCTGTAATATAGAGTCACAGCCAGGTGACGGCGGGAAATTCGCAAGGGCATCAGGGATGTACGGGATACTTATAGCACATGACGTAGGGAAAACCGTAGTTCAGCTTCCAAGCGGTGAGATGAAATGGCTCAATCCCAAGTGCAGGGCTATTATCGGCGTTGTCGCAGGCGGCGGGCGTACTGAGAAACCCTTTGTAAAAGCAGGAAAGAAATTCCATAGAATGAGAGTGAGAGCGACCAAATGGCCAAGATCAAGAGGCGTGGCTATGAACGTCGTGGACCATCCTTTCGGAGGCGGCGGGCAGCAGCACCCGGGAAGGCCAAAGACCGTAGCCCGCGGTACACCCCCGGGCAGAAAAGTCGGATCAATTGCAGCACGAAGGACAGGAAGAAGGTGACGTAGTATGGCAAAGAAATTATTATCAAAAGTACCCAAAAGGAAAGGTGAATTCACATATCGTGGAAAGACATTGGAGGACCTCAAGAAGTTGAGTCTTGAAGAGTTCGCAAAGCTCGTACCCGCAAGGCAGCGCCGCACAATACTGCGGGGATTCTCTGAAGAGCATAAAAAATTATTACATAAAGTTAAGATAAATGACCCGAATATAAAGACGCATCTGCGGGATATGATAATCCTGCCAGAGATGGTAGGGATGAAAATTGCCATTCATAGTGGCAAGGAGTTTACACCGGTAGAGATGATCCCGGAGATGGTGGGTCATTATATGGGTGAGTTCGTACTTACCCGTAAGAAAGTATCCCACGGTGCAGCAGGTATCGGCGCTACGAGATCGAGCAAATTCATTCCATTGAAGTGATGCACATGAAATTAAATTACTCTATTGAACCAGTCCCTGAAAAAACCGCGAAAGCCATTGGTAAAGAACTTCCGATCTCAAGAAAACATGCACATGAGATATCATCCGCAATAAGAGGTATGAAGATCGATATAGCACGGGGATTTCTTGAGGATGTCTCCAATCTGAAGCGGGCCGTGCCGTATAAGAGGTTTACACGAAATGTTCCCCACAGGAGAGGGATGTGTACCGGCAGGTACCCGCAGAAAGCAGCTAAAGAATTTCTCAAAGTGTTAACAAATGTCGAGAGCAATGCGAGGTACAAAGGGCTTGACTCGGAAAATATGAGAATAATACACGTAGCCACAAAAAAGGGCCATACATACAGGGGAAGATTCCCGAGAGCCCAGGGAAGAGCTACACCTAAAGACCATGAAACAGTCAGTGTTGAAATGATACTGGAGGCGCAATAATGGGAGTAGAACGGAAATTCGTGAAGAACGGTCTCGATAAGGCGCAGATGGCTGAGTACTTCCAGAAACAGTTAGAACGGGCTGGTTACGGAGGTATGAATATCAACCGCACTCCCATGGGTACCCAGGTTACCATATTTGCTGAGAAGCCCGGTATGATCATAGGCAAGGGTGGAAAAACGATACACAAACTCACCCACGACCTTGAGGTAGTTTTCAAAGTTGACAATCCCCAGATAGATGTCCAGGAAGTAAAAGTCCCGGAACTGAATGCACAGATGATGGCTTCAAGGCTGGCGGCCGCAATCGAGCGCGGGCTGTACTTCAGGAAAGCGGGTCATAACATGCTCCGCAGGATAATGGAATCCGGTGCACTTGGCTGCGAGATAGATATCGCGGGGAAACTAACAGGTCCGAGAAAAAGGACGGAAAAGTTCGTCGCGGGTAACATGCTCCATGCAGGAAATCCGGCAATGGAACTTGTGGATAAAGGATTTGCAATAGCGATAAAAAAATTGGGAATAATCGGATGCCGTGTGAGAATCGTTCCGCCCACTATCACACTACCAGGTAAGTTCAAGACGGTACAGGTTGCTGCCGCTGCAGCACCCGAAGCAATGAAACAGGCAGGTATGGAGGAAATTGTGAAGGCATCAGGGGAAAAGAGACCTGAAGCAGCACCTGAAACACCTGCCCCTGTCGTTGAGATAAAACCCGAAGCTCCAGTGTCGGAACCTGAAACACAGGATTCAGAGATTGCCGGAATTCACGATGAGAATATAGAAGAAAGGATGCATGGCGATGTCATGGAACACAGGCATTCAGGCTATGAGTACTGGCACCCAGTACCGCGTATCCATAAGAAGGAGGAAAGCTGATGGCCATACTTCGTGCGGATGAAATCAGGAACATGAATCCTACAGAAAAGCAGGAAGAATTAGACAAACTCAAACTGGAATTAATCCGGGAGCGTGCGATCGCCTCAGCAGGCGGGGCTCCTGAAAATCCCGGCAGATTGAAAGCGATCAGGAGAACGATCGCCAGAATTAGAACGATCCAGAAGGAACCTAAAGAATAATGAAGCTGACACCACACAATATCATACACCATGAACTCATAGGTCTCGATACAAAAGTAGTGGACAGCACAAATAGCTCCCTCATTGGAATTGGGGGACGGATAGTTGATGAAACAAGAAATATACTGACAATAGAAGCTGGTGAACGGATAAAAAATATTCCTAAATCCCGTTCATCTTTCATATTTACTCTTCCATCTTTTGACGGCAAACGTTACTTACCGTTGAATATTAAAGTTGATGGAAGATTATTGCTCTCGCAACCCGAAAATAGAATTCAGACTAAGTTCAAAAGGAAATTCAGGAAATAAATGAGGTAATGATTATGTCACGCGATATCGGGCTGGATGTTCAGCCACCCACAAAAGAATGCACAGATCCAAATTGTCCATTTCATGGAGAACTGCCTGTTAGAGGGCAGGTCCTCAGCGGAGTGGTTGTAAGCGATAAAATGGATAAAACTGTGGTAGTGCAGAGAACATTTGAGAAAAAGATTGTAAAATACGAGAGATACGAAAAGAGAAAAACCAAAGTACATGCTCACAATCCTCCCTGCTTAAGCGCAAAAGAAGGCGATAATGTGACAGTTGCTGAATGCAGACCGCTTTCCAAGACAAAGTCTTACGTGGTCATAGAGGTGGCAAAATGAGAGGAATGAAGGCAAAAATCCCGCGCTCTATGAACTCTGCTGCCAGGATGGAATGTGCCGATAACACAGGTGCGCGTGTGGTTGAGGTGATTTCAGTGTTAAAATACCGCGGTGTGAAGAACAGGCATCCCAGGGGCGGTATCGGGGATACTTTTATAGTGAGTGTCAAGAAGGGAACCCCGGAGATGAGAAAACAGGTCTTCAGGGCGGTTTTGATACGCCAGAAAAAGGAGTTCAGGCGGCCCGATGGTTTGAGGGTCTCATTTGAAGATAATGCATGCGTGATAGTTGATGAGGAAGGCGTGCCAAAAGGCACAGAAATAAAAGGACCGGTTGCACGGGAAGCCGCGGAGCGTTATTCAAAAATAGCATCTGCGGCCTCGGTCATAGTGTAGGTGAAATTCATGGTATCATCACAACCAAGAAAACAGAGAAAATCCAGATATCAGGCCCCGCTTCACTTAAGGCATAAATTAATGGGTGCGATGTTAAGCGATGAACTTAAAAAGAAACATGGCGTAAAAACCATACCAGTCCATACAGGAGATACTGTCAAGGTATTGCGAGGCGACCATAGGGGCACAGAAGGTAAAGTGGCGGCGGTAGACCTTAAGAAAATGACCATCACAGTTGATGGTGTCAGTGTGACCAAATCGGATGGCACTGAAGTACCAAGGCCGATACAGCCCTCAAATGTAATGATCACGAAATTAGAACTCAAAGATGAAAAGCGCCTGGGTGATTGAAAATGGGAAGACATCAAATTAGAGTGGCGGCCCCAAGGTCATGGCCAATTACAAGAAAGACACATGCGTGGGTAGTTGGCGCGAATGCAGGGAGTCACTCAAAAGAAACTGGAATTCCACTGCTCGTGGTCGTCAGAGACATGCTCAAAATAGCAAATAACAGCAGGGAAGCAAAGAGGATCATTAACGAAGGGAACATTTTAGTTGATGGGATAGCGAGAAAAGATTACAAGTACATGACAGGGCTTTTTGATATAGTATCCCTACCAGCGGTGAATGAGTATTATCGCCTCCTTCTCGATGCTAATAACAGGTTCAAACTCTTTAAAGAAAGCCAGGGTGCACTCAAACTATGCAGGGTCAACAATAAGACCGTCCTGAGAAAAGGCGGGGTTCAGCTCAACTTGCATGATGGAAACAACTTGCTTGCGTCCAATGAGTACAAAACGTTTGACACTATAATGCTATCCTTGCCGGATCGAAACATCGCAAAACACATAGCTTATAAAACAGGAAATCTTGCCCTGATCGTGGGAGGAGAACATTCCGGAGAGATCGGGAAGATTAAACAGATCCGTAAGGTCCGGGGTTCAGGAACAAACATGGTCGTGCTTTCAAACGAAAACGAATTTGAGACAATCGAGAATTATGTCTTCATGATAGGTGAATCAACGCCTGAGATCAAGGTGGTTTAAATGGAGCCAATGAGAACACCTTCAATTGACAAGATCACCGTTCATATTGGCACAGGAGAGAGCGGAGAACGATTGACGAACGCGGAAAAATTGCTCGGAACAATCGTCAAACAAAAAACGATACGTGCGGTTGCAAGAAAAACGATACCAACCTTCTCCATAAAGAAAAAGGAACCCATCGGATGCAAGGTAACATTGAGATCAACTAAAGCAGGCGAGTTCCTGAAAACTGCCTTAAAGATCGTCGATAATAAATTGAATGAATCTCAGTTCGATGATAATGGCAACTTTTCATTTGGGATTGAGGAACATACAGATTTTCCAGGGATGAAATACGACCCTTCCATTGGCATCTTTGGAATGGATGTCAATGTGGCTTTAAAAAGACCCGGATACAGGATAAGCAGGCGAAAGATCGAGAAACACAAGATACCGCAGAACCACAGGCTGACAAAAGAAGATGCGATCTCTTTTGTAAAAAGTAAGTACAATGTGGAGGTAATTTAGATGGAAAGAAGTAACAAAAAATTCGGTAGGGGCGCTAATGTCTGCAAACGCTGCAGCAGAAAACAGGGACTTGTCCGAAAATACGGCATATACCTCTGCAGGCAATGCTTCAGGGAAATTGCATACAACATGGGCTTTGAGAAATACACATAGGTGATTCATATGTTATTAGATCCACTCGCAGATGCGATGTCAATAATAAAAAATGCAGAAACTACAGGTAAACCTGAGTGCACGATTAGCCCGGCATCCAAACTCATAGGAAGTGTGCTTAAGGTCATGAAGGATAAAGGATACATCGGTGAATTCGAATTCATCGATGATGGTAAATCCGGCCATTTCAAGGTACAGCTTAAAGGAAAGATCAACAAATGCGGAGTAATCAGACCAAGGCACGCAGTCAAGAACATCGAATTTGAAAAATGGGAAAAACGGTTCCTGCCTGCAAGGGGCTTTGGATCCATAATCATAACCACCCCGGATGGTGTTATGACCCATGATGAAGCAAGAGAAAATGGTATTGGCGGGGAATTACTCGCTTATGTATATTAGGTGAATGTCATGGAAACAAAGAGAACGGTAGGGATTCCAGAGGGCGTGAATATCACTATCAGTAACACTACTGTGTCTATTTCAGGCCCTCTCGGATCACTCCAGAGAGAACTCTGGTATCCCAGAGTCAGTATCAAGAAAGCTGATTCAGAAGTGATTATTGAGACCGATGAAACGAGAAGAGAACAGCTTGCAATACTGGGCACGTTTGAATCCCATTTGAAGAATATGATAACTGGAGTAACCAAGGGATATGAGTATAAGATGAAAATGGTTTATTCGCATTTTCCTATCCAGTTAAAGACCGAGGGGAACCAGCTATTAATAGCCAATTTCCTTGGCGAAAAGAAATCAAGAAAAGCAAATATCCTGGGAAATACCAAGGTCACAATAAAAGGGGACCAGGTAATTGTCAACGGGATAAATAAGGAAGAAGTCGGACAGACGACCGCCAATATTCAGCAGGCCACAAAGATCAGAAGATTTGACCCGAGGGTGTTCCAGGATGGAGTATACCTCGTTGAGCGGTCCGGACGGTGAGAAATATGGAAGATGATGCGATTAAACAGCTCACGACCCTCGATGGTGTGGGAAAAGCGAAGGCCAAATTACTCTTCGATGCAGGATTCACCACTATTAAGTTGATCAAGAAAGCAGATGTGGATGAAATTGCTGGTATTAAGGGAATAGGCGAGAAACTCGCACACAAAATAAAAGAGTCTTCTGATAAAATCGTTATCGAAGAAGAGAAGCCCGAAGAGAAAATGGAAGCACTGGAAGCTCCAAAGATCACTATCGCTATCGATGAAGAAACAAAGAGACTACTTGAAGTGAGGAAGAAACAGAAAAGCAAAAAGCCGACCTTCAAGCAAACGGATTCCCACAAGAAGAAGAAACTCGCTGATTACTGGAGAAGACCCGACGGTATTCATAATAAAACGCGCTATGCTGTTAAGGGGAAATGCCCGCTTGTGGAAGCCGGATACGGCAGCCCGGCGCTCGTCAGGGGTCTGCATCCATCAGGATTTGAAGATGTTATCGTGAACAATACTAAGGAACTCGAGTCCCTGAAGGCAGGGAAGCAGGCAGCCAGGATAGCCCGTACTGTGGGATCGAGAAAGCGTATACAGATAGAGGCGAAGGCCGCCGAGTTAGGGTTGAAGATTTTGAACCCCTCAAGGAGGGAAGAATAATATGACAGACCTTGCAAACCAGCGACGATTGGCTGCTGAAGTAATGGATATCGGAGTAAACAGGGTATGGATGGATCCGGATGCCTCCAAGGACATAGAAGCAGCCTTAACGAGGGAAGATATCCGTAAACTGATCGAAGAAAAAAAGGTCGGTAAAAGGGATATCAGAGGGGTCAGCCGCGGAAGAGCCCGAAAGGTGGATGAGACCCGGGCTTACGGGCACAGAAAAGGGCATGGCTCCAGAAGCGGCGCAAAAGGTGCTCGAAGACCAAAGAAAGAACAGTGGATGAAAAAGATCCGGGCGCTGCGCAGCCGGCTCAAGGAACTCAAAGATAACAACACTATAGATGTGCCGACATACAGGAAATTATATCTCAAAGCAAAAGGCGGAGAATATAGAAGCAGGGCGCACCTGAATGCTCATATTGAGCAGCTCAAGGAGGCTTGAATTTTATGGCGACAGGAGCACGATACCGGGTACGGTTCAGACGGGCCAGGACGGGCAAGACGGATTACAGGGCTAGAAAACAGCTTCTCATATCCAGAAAACCCAGGCTCGTAGTCAGGAAAAGTCTAAAGAATACGATCATACAGTTAGTTTTACTTGATAAAAAAGGCGATGTTACCATCGCTTCAGCGAACACCAGCGAGTTAAAGAAATACGGGTATGACGCAGGTACAGGAAATATTCCCTCGGCTTACCTCACAGGGTTATTGCTGGGATACCGTGCGAAGAAAAAAGGACAGACCGAGGCAATACTTGACCAGGGCATTTGTCATACCACGAAAGGCGGCAGGATATATGCTGCTTTGAAAGGAGCAGTGGATTCAGGTCTGGAAATACCGCACAGTAAAGAGATTTTCCCATCAGAGGACAGGATAACGGGAAAGCATATCGATAAATACAGAAAGACCAACATATCAGGCCAGCTTGAGGCGGCGAAACAAAAGATTCAGGGCGAGTTCAGGTGAAAAAATGAGAGACAGAGAATTCGAAGAAGGACGGGTTGAATGGATACCACAGACAAGACTGGGTAAACTCGTCAAGGAAGGACAGGTAACAACCATGAGCGAAGCCCTTGAGTCCGGGTTGCCGATAAGAGAATCCCAGATAGTGGACGCATTGATCCCGGAAATAAGGGATGAAGTCCTGGATATAAACATGGTCCAGAGGATGACAGACTCCGGAAGGAGGGTGAAGTTCAGAGCCACGGTAATAGTAGGTAATGGAGATGGCTTCATAGGCCTGGGAGAAGGAAAAGATGTCCAGGTCGGTATCGCAATAAGGAAGGCAATAGACGCCGCAAAAATGAATATGATTGGCATCAAAAGAGGATGCGGTTCCTGGGAATGCGGCTGCGGTCAGGGGCATACGGTGCCGTTCGGTGTAAAGGGCAAGTCCGGAAGCGTTGAAGTAGAACTCATACCTGCTCCCAGAGGTCTTGGTCTGGCTTCAGGGGGAACCGCCAAAAAGGTCCTTGAAATCGCCGGTATAAAAGATGTATGGGCAAGAGCAGCGGGCGAGACACGAACAACGGTCAATTTTGCGAAAGCGACATACAACGCGCTTATGAGAACCACTACTATGAAGGTGAAATAAATGTACGCAGCAGTCAGACTCCGCGGAGGCGTGAAAACAAGGCGGGATATAAAGGATACACTCTCCATGCTGCATCTTGACAGGATAAATCACTGTGTCATACTTCCTGATACCCCAAATTACAATGGTATGATACGGAAAACTAAAGATTTCATTGCATGGGGCCCCATTGATCCTGAGACACTTGCACAGATGCTGGAGAATAGGGGAAAACTGGAAGGTGGAAAGGCATTGACCCTGGATTACCTTACAAAGAACACGAAATTTAAATCATTTCTTGAACTGGCAAAGGCTATCTGCGAGGGAAAAGCCTCGATATCTGATATTCCGAAATTGAAACCGGTTTTCAGGATGCATCCGGCGAGAAAAGGTCTCAAGGGAACCAAGAGGAACTTCCTGGAAGGCGGAGACCTTGGATTTCATGGGGATGAAATAAATACTTTGCTTAACAAAATGAGGTAACTATTATGCCCAAAACGAAAACAAAGAAATTCAGGGGAAAAAGAACATTCGGCGCAGGCACACATAAGAATAGAAGAGGTGGAGGAAGCCGCGGCGGACGAGGCAATGCTGGCACATGCAAGCATCATTTTGTCAGGTCAATGCAGCGGGGTTTAAGCTTCGGGAAGCATGGATTCAAGAGACCGGAAGTTGTATCTCATGACAAGTTCATCGTGAACGTGGGCGAGCTCGATGAAGCTATCGAGCAGCTTGTGGCAGACGGCCTGGCTGAGAAGAAAGGCGAGGCTTTCCATATCAATCTTTCAGGCATTGGGATCGAGAAAGTTCTTGGCAATGGAAGGGTTACAAAATCAATCTTTATCACGGCCGGCGAGTTTTCCTCCGCAGCAAAGCAGAAAATTGAAGAAGCCAAAGGAAATGCGATAGTTCTGTCCGAAAAGACAGCGGATATACCTGAGTAAAAAATATGGCTTTTGAAAGTTTTGCCCCACTGCTGAACCGCCTTCCTGCAGTTTCGCGCCCCGAAGGCCATGTACATTTTAAGAAAAAACTGGGATGGACGCTGGGAATTCTTGTCCTTTATTTCGCTCTTGCGAACATCCCCCTGTTCGGACTTGATAAAAGCTCCATAGATCTTTTTGAGCTTTACCGTGCATTCTTTGCAGGCGCATCGGGTTCGCTGATGGTCCTGGGAATAGGACCGATTGTGACAGCATCAATAATTCTGCAGTTACTTGTAGGGGCGAATGTCATCAAGATGGATCTTAGCGATCCGCATCAGCAGGCTATCTTCCAGGGGTTGCAGAAGCTTCTTGTCTTTGTAATGGTAGCTCTGGAGGCCCTCCCGCAGATCCTGGGAGGTTACATGCGTCCGGATGCGGGGCTGGCCGCACAGCTCGGGGTAAATGTCAGTTGGATCACTTTATTGTTGTTTATCCAGATATGCATTGGAGGCATATTGATCTTATACATGGATGAGATTGTTTCCAAATGGGGTATAGGATCAGGCGTAGGGCTTTTTATTATTGCAGGTGTTTCGCAGCAGATCGTTACAGGAATATTTAATTGGAAAGCGGACGAGACGGGTTTCCCTATAGGGCTTATCCCGAAATGGATATATATAGCGAGCCCATCATCGAATATCGGACTGGATTATCTCCTTACGGGGGACGGGATGCTCTTTTTGCTCGTTAAAGGAGGAATACTGGCCCTTTTCAGTACAGTTCTCATATACCTCATGGTCGTGTATGTGGAAAGTACGCGAATCGAAATACCGCTAGCTCATGCCGCAGTGAGAGGCGCTCGGGGCAGGTTCCCAGTCAAGCTCATCTATGCCAGCGTTCTGCCCATGATACTTGTCAGGGCGCTCCAGGCAAATATCCAGATGATAGGGCTTATTCTTTCAAGCCGTGGTATTACGATATTAGGTCTATACAAACAGGCGACCCCTGTGAGCGGCCTGATGTATTACCTCTCCCCTATCAGCAGCCCCAATGACTGGATACCTTCGCTTGTCTCGTCAAAGTTCACCAGCCTTGGTGTGGCAGCGCCGCCGGGCTGGCAGATCGTGCTTCACGTATTCACGGACGCAACTCTCCTCATCGTAGGCGGCATTGTATTTGCACTGTTCTGGATCGAAACCACGGGCATGGGAGCAAAGAGCGTGGCCGAGAAGATACAGAAATCAGGCATGCAGATACCGGGATATCGCAGGAGCAGCGGAACGCTTGAACGCGTGATGCAGCGGTATATCCCCAAGGTGACGGTGATTGGCGGTGCGTTCATTGGATTGCTCACGCTCATCGCAAGCCTTCTCGGAACTCTGGGAGGCGCGGGCGGAACGGGCTTGTTGCTCACTGTAAGCATCATGTACAGGCTGTATGAGGACATCGCCAGCCAGCAGATGATGGAGATGCACCCGATGATGAGGAGCTTCTTCGGGAAGGAATAGAGGCGAAACCCTGAATGGCCTTGCTTTTGATGATCTTGAAGAACAGTTGAAAGTATCAGAGCATGAAGATTCTGAAAAATGGGACGACTATATTGAATGGAAAGCCTGCTTCAAGGCACATTCTTACTGGAAATCCATTCACGAGGAGTCGTCCCGATGGTTGTGGCCAGAACCATGACAATCCTGAGAAGCCTCAGTGTTGTGGCAGAGCTGCATATTTTAAAAACGCTTGTTGATTCTGATATCAAGATGATTAAAAAGCATAATCCATAGCTCATAGTTTATAATTCAATTAATTTTCTGCGCCTCTTGCAAACTTATTCAGCAATCTTTTCACTCGATGTCCCTGCAAAAGTATAGTCATATTTCATAATAATCGAACCGCGGATAAACGCAGATGAACGCAGATTGATGGCCAGTGAATCTGCATTCATACCTATTCGTCCCCTGGCTAATATGCACAATATTAGATAAGTTTTGCTTGGATCATGTATACCGTAGAACTCAATTTTTTTAACAATCATAATTAATTCACATGAACAATTTCGAAAGGATTAAATAACTTCAAGTTTCACCCCCTCCATCAGTGGGACTGCTTGAGATTCATCGTTGCGGTCGTCATGCATAAAGGACAGGTGGTTAAAAATGGATTCAAATAAAATATCTAGAGGGCATGCCCTACTCGGAAGAGTATTCGGAATAACTATATTGTCAATTATATTGCTGGCAAGCAATGTGTATGCGGCTTATACAGAAGTTCAATTGACAACTAATCCTGCTAATGACAATAATGGAGTATGGTCACCAGACGGGAAAAAAATAGCTTTTGTTTCTGATAGAAGTGGCACTGATGAAATTTGGGTAATGAATGCAAATGGTAGTGGACAGACTAAACTAACAAACCTTGGAACGGCAGAAAAGCCGGCCTGGTCCCCTAATGGAAATGAGATTGCATTTTATACAACAAATCCCTATAATATATGGAAAGTCTCTGCAGATGGCTCTGTTGTATCTCAATTAACTAATACGGCAGCAGATGAATATGAACCGGTATACTCTCCAGATGGAAAAAAGATAACCTATCAATATGGTTTTGGTGGATAGCCCCATGTCTGGATAATGAACTCAGACGGGACTTCACAAACACCAATGGCAACAGATCATAATATGGACTTATATGCTTCTTGGTCGCCTGGAGGAACAAAAATATCATATGAATATGGTTCAAATTATAATGCGCCATTAAGTTTGGCATTAATGAATCCAGATGGATCAGGGAAAACAACAATTGCAAGTGCTCCAAATACATATGGGGATTTTCAAGCATGGTCTCCCGACTCCTCAAAAATTGCTTTCGCATTATCCTCTGACCCCGCACAGCTCTTTGGTAGCCGAGGAGTGTATGTTATAAAAGCTGATGGAAGTGGTTTAACAAAAATAGCGAATGGGGATATTGCCGAGCAAACGCAATCCTGGCAGAGCGAGGTCTGGTCACCAGATGGCTCAAAAATTGTATATTTCTCTAAAGATTCTGGCAATATTGATATTTGGAGGATGAATCCAGATGGAAGCGGTAAAGAGCAGTTAACTACAAGTTCTGGAGATGATGTTAATCCTTACTTTTCTCCTGATGGCAAGCGGGTAATATTTGAGTCAAATCGCAATGGAAATTTTGATATTTATGCGATTGAGCTTCAGCAACAAGGTAATGGACTTGTAGCTGAATATCATTTCGATGGAGATGCAAAGGATTCAAGCGGAAATGGGAATGATGGGACGATTTATGGTAATGCTACCTTCGTTCAGGGAGTAAGCGGGCAGGCTTTGAGGTTTGATGGCGTGGATGATTACGTTAAAAAAATATCAGCTAATGGAGTTCCGCAAGGTCGTAACCCCATTACTATCAGTTTTTGGACTAAACCACCTAATCAAGATACAGATGGATATTTCGTTCTGATTGGGCAAATTTGGGACTCTAATGGGATGAATGATGGGCAGTATGCGGTATATCAATATCATTCAAGTCCAAGGTTAGGTTTTGTCGTTGGTATAACTCAATTATTAACACCTTTTCCAGTACTTACAGCAAATGAGTGGAACTATATAAGCGCGACTTATGATGGAACATATAGAAGATTATATTTAAATGGAGAAGAGATTGCAATGGATATTCCAATTATTCCTAATATAAGGGTATCGAATCTATATGTTGGAAACGCTGATTCCAGTCTACAAAACAATAAATTTAAAGGTGTCATTGATGAAGTCCGCATTTACAACAGCGCTTTAAGTGCTGATGAAGTTAAGGCAGAGTATGAAAAATACGGACCATCAACCATCACATCCATCACAGTATCCCCCTCCTCCGCAACCGTGGTCGCTGGCAAGACCCAGACCTTCACAGCCACAGACCAGAACGGCAACCCTGTGAGCGTGATTTGGAGCGTCAGCGATGAGAGCGTGGGCACAACAGATGCGGGCGGGGTGTTCAAGGCGCTGAAGGCGGGCACGACAACGGTGAAGGCGGCGAGCGGAGGGGTGGTGGGGAGCGCGAGTGTGACGGTGGAGCCAATTCCATTAGAAGCTACTGCGTCAGCCAATCCTACTGAAGGGAACGTTCCTCTAGAAGTATTTTTCACAGGTTCTGCAAGCAGTGGAGTATCGCCATATTCATTTTCATGGAACTTTGGTGATGGAGAAGCGAGCACGCTACAGAATCCAACTCATAAATATAAATCCACAGGCGTGTATGACGCTACGCTTACCGTTACAGACTCTCAAGGAAATAGCGTATCAGCTTCGCCACTTCAAATTAAAGCTTTTACTCAATGGGCTGTGGTTATTGGAATAAACGAGTATACGGATGATGAGGGGGATAAAAATTCGGGTACACATTGGAATAATTTAGATTTTCAAATTGACAATGCCAAGAGAATCTATTCAACGCTCACTAAATACTATGGATTCCCTAAAGAAAATGTTCATCTTTTGAAAGATGAGGTAAAAAATTCAAAAGACAACATTGAGCCTGAAGACATATTAAAAGAAATGCAATGGTTAGCTGATAATGCAAAAGAGAACGATGTTGTCACATTTTATTTCGGAGGTCACGGGAGTGGGCCAGTAAATGGAGAACCAGAATATCTAAGAGCCCATAGCAATCGATTGTATGAAAATGAATTCTCAGCGGTATTAAACCAAATCAAATCTAAAAAGCTGGTGGTAATTTTAGATGCCAGTTGGTCTGGTGGTTTCATAGTAGATAATGGCCAATACTCAGACTTAGCCTCAAAAGATTCTAACGGCAATTATCCTGCAGGAAGGATAGTTACTACTGGTTGCACCGAAAACACAGGCATCACAGATGAAGACTGCGCAGAGTGGGGTCTTTTGAAATTCTATACAACGGAAGATGGATTATCCAACGTATTCACAGGAACAGGCGGAGTATTCACAGGTTTATTTGACTTAGGTTTAAGAGGTGGCATTTCCAAAAAGTTCGGAAATCCAGACTTAGATAATAATGGGAGAATAAGCGTGGAAGAAGGATTTAAATTTGCTAAGAGAAACGTCGCTATTGTTGATCTCATGGGGCATGAACTCTTACCATCGCCTACACATTTTCATCAAAAACCGCTTATATATAATGGCATAGGAGAAGATTTTATTCTCAACCAAGCATACCCACCGACTACTGTAAAAATCACAATTTACTCGCCTGCAAACCCATTAGTTATAGATGATTCAGGTTTCAAAGTGGGCTTCGACCCAATGTCCGGCTCATCTTCAATTGAAATACTTGGCGCATCTTATACTGGTTCGCAGACAGAGCCGCAGGTTCTGACAATTCCAGGAGCTCTTCCGGGAGATTATACAGTTCAACTATTCGGAACCGCCACTGGCACATATACAGCAGATTTAGAACTACTATCAACTTCAGGAGAAATCATCTCATCTAAGACTTACAAAGGCTCGATTCTTCCAGGCCAAGTCCAAACAGCTAGTATGAGCCTCTCAGGAACGGAAATGCAATCAGTAGCCCCAATCAGAATGCCTCCATTAATAGCAAACGATAAACTTGCTTTGGCTAAGTACACAAAACTTGAACTTGTATGGCTGAAAAATACAATTGCTCAGATGAATATTCCACAAGATGTTAGGGATGGTCTGAATGATAAGCTTAATAGCGCTATTGCGAAGCTAGATAAGATAATAAGTGAGCTTGAAGCCGGGAATGATTCTAATGCGAAGCAATCAATAATCCCAGCAAAAAATATAATTCAGGCATTTACGAATCAGGTAAAGGCGCAGCAGGGTAAAGATATTTCGACTGAGGATGCGAATGCACTTCGGATTAATGGTGCCAACATACTTCAAGACCTTGAAGCTCTGAAAAGTCTACTGGTATAGGGATGCTTAAAGCTTGAACATCAGGTCATATTCAAACCTGATGTTCTCGGCTGTGCTTTGCGTTCTTTGCGAACTTTGCGGTGATGAGAGCTTCAATCTTCTGAAATGGTATGGTTTTTTGTTTCAGGTAGTAGCGCATGTACCCTATTGGCGCCGAGGGTTTAATATTTAAAGAGTGATAAATCTGCGTTTTTCTGGATTCATCTGCAGTTTTCATTTGAACATGGTCATTTTATTTGATGCGTATTCACCCCTCAGCCTGAGCGAATGAAATCTCAACTGGTAATTCGATATGTTCTTCTTTTAATTCTTCGAACCTTTTTTTAAAATTTAAAATCGCAAATCCCAGGACATTTCCTGTGCTATCCACTCTTTCCCAAATATCGTTTCCCACATCTTTAAAGAATCCTTTCTTAGATGGAACTGTGGTCACCTCAAGAAAATCTCCTTCCTCGTCAAACCAGATATTTACTTTTCCCATATTGTTGTACCTTTCTTAATTCTGTCTGTATAGAATGCTGTTATTATGAATCCATTGCCATCGAGTAATCTTACCGCAACGAGCAAATACTTTTCCGTTACAGGCGTTATGTTATAAAAGCGATAAAAAAGCCATACGGAGCTGTCTTGGTTGCTTTCTTTTATAAGATCCGGGTTTGCTAATGTTTCTTTGATTCTTTCAAGTTGCCTGGACATTTCTGGTCGTTTTAAAATATGTTCTAATCTTTTTTCAGTTAATCTAATAGATTTTTCAAACACATCAATTACATCAACCAGAAAATCACCTACTTCTTTGATGCTTACTTTAAATATAAAATCCTTGTATAGATATAAATGCACAGCGTAAGCATAATGTACAGAATATATTTCCTATCTCGCCACCAGCACCGAGCACCTTGCCTTCTTCACCACGGCGAGCGCCACGCTCCCGAGCTCGGGATTGATCTCGCTCTCTCCCTTGCCTCCAAGCACGATGGTATGCGCCTTGTACTTCTCCGCAGCATCCAGAATGGCACGCGCTATCGTGTCAGCCATCGCTCCCTGCTGCGGCATCCGCTGCATGCTCACCCCGACCAGCAGCTTGTTCACCTCAACGCCCATGGAAGCGCCGGTCTCCACCACGCGGTTCAGAACTTCCTCGCCTTTTGCCACGCGCTCCTCGCGCTCCGAATCCTTGCTGCCCACCGCGACATAGATGGCAGCAATGCGGATATTATATGACCTAGTTATCTTCATCGCTGCTATTTCCGCTTTCTTTCCATATTCAGAGCCGTCCGTGGCTACCAGTATCTCGTACTTTGTCATGCCTTTACCTCCATTTTCCTAATCTTCTGATCAAGCTTGTCAAGAGCCACCATGAGCCCGAATATCACGGCCTGTGGCCTGGGCGGGCATCCGGGAATGTACACATCCACGGGAATAAATCTGTCCACGCCGCCTCCGCTAGCGTAAGTATCGCCGAAAATACCACCGTTGCAGGCACACGATCCCATGGCAGCCACGAGCTTCGGTTCAGGAGTGGCATTATAGGTCTTCAGGAGCGCAAGTTCCATGTTCCGCGTCACGGACCCGGTCACGAGCAGCATATCTGCATGGCGGGGGGATGCCACGATATGGAGACCGAAGCGCTCGATGTCGTATATGGGATTGGATAAAGCGTTCACCTCCACTTCACAGGCATTGCACGAACCCGCATCCACCTCGCGTATATGCAGCGATCTCCCAAATATTTTTTTTATCCTCTCGTTGAGGTGCTGACCCATAATCCCGATTTCAGCTTCGACCGTCATAACTTCCTCGATATACTTGTTAGAAGATCATCTTTGGTCTTTGACGCCAGCTCATATTCCTGCGTGAGCCTGATGGCCCCGTAAGGGCAGACCTCTTCGCATCTTCCGCAGAATATGCACCCGCAATATGATAGTATGAGCGTTTTTCCACCATTTTCTTCTTCAAGCCAGATAACACCCGGAGGGCATACCGTTGCGCATTCTCCGCAGTAGGTGCATTTGTCAGAGAGAAGCTGCGGTTTTCCGCGGAACCCCACAGGCGCTATGTCAGGTTTCTTGGGATAATTCCTAGTTACGGTGCCTGTTTTTAAGGTCTGTTTCAGGATCTCGAACATCTTTCCACCTACATATCATTGCCAGAATACGATAAACTTAAGCTTTTATTGATTATCGGAAAGTCAGGAACGATGTTGTCCAGAACCGCATACTCTATGGCGAGCCAGTTGCAAAACGACGGGTCTCGCACCTTGCATCTCTCTATTCGGTTATTCTCGATCATTACCCAGTAGAGTGTTTCTCCCCTTGGCGCCTCTGCATATCCCAGGGCATACCCGTCAGGGATTTCTTTTACCTTTGATTTAATATCACCATCAGGGAGACGGGAAAGCGCCGTCTCGATCATGCTTATTGATTCATACACCTCATCAGAGCGTATTCTCGTCCTGGCATTGACATCGCCTGCCTTGAGGACAGGCACCTTGAAATCCAATTCGGCATATGCAGCATAAGGATGGTCGCGCCTCGTGTCCCTGTCGATCCCGGAGGCACGCGCCACAGGGCCCACTACGTGCAGCTCTCTTGCTATATCATTGTAAAGGCGTCCCGTAGTTTCTATCCTGTCCGCAACAGAAGGCGAGCCAAAGAGAAGCTCCATCAAATCCCTGAAATCGTTCCTGAAGGATGAGAGTTTTTTTGAAATTATCTCTTTTTTGTCACCGATATCGCGCCGAACGCCGCCTATGGCATTCATACCCCGCAGAAGCCTGCTCCCTGTAACTATTTCATTCAATTGTAATATCTCTTCCTTGAGCAGGTTGGCATGCGCTGCCCCGAAAGCATACGCCACATCGGTCGCGATCCCTGCCATATCCCCGATGTGATTATACAACCGCTCAAGTTCCATTAGGATTACCCGGATGTACTTTGCGCGGGGAGGAATATCTACACCAGCGATCTTTTCCACGGCCTGACAGAAAGCCACAGCATGCGCAACGGAGTTATCGCCAGATATGCGCTCGGCAAGGAATACAGCTTTGTCGAGGGATATATTCTCAAAGAGTTTTTCCACGCCTTTGTGTGTATAGAAATGCCTTATCTCGAGATTGAGTACGGGCTCTCCGGCCACACTGAACCTGAAATGCCCAGGTTCAATCACTCCTGCATGCACTGGTCCCACCGGGATCTCATATACCCCTTCACCTTCCACCCTGCGGTACGTATATTCTCCTGTAACGCGCTCAGGTTTTGTCCTTATGTCAAAATCCTTCCGCAGTGGATATAATTTAGGAGGCCAGTCCTCAAAATTGACGAGCCTCCTCGGGTCGGGATGGCCTACGGGTGTCAAACCGAACATATCCTGGATCTCCCGCTCATACCAGTTGGCTGCAGGAATCCTGGGTGTAATAGAGTGGAAATGCGGCGCCTTCTCATCGATATTTATCTGTATTATTAAGAATGCGTCTGCCGTCTTGGGGTCATCCTTTCCAGAGGGGTTGATCAAAGAGAACACATAATATATTTTGAAGCATCCTTCCTTTGTTCTCCGGTCCGTGGCGAAGATGGAAACAAGGGCAGCGCCAAGGTGGTGGTACAAATGATCGCAGATTCTCACGGCCGCATTTTCTTTTACTGTGAAATAGGTCTCGTTGCCTGAAACTTTTTCATCCAGGATATCACTGCCGAAATCTTTTCTTATCCCATCTATTAACTCATTCATACTCTCATCTCACAATCTGTACGACTTTCATTATCATCTCGTAGAATGAAGGCGGGATGTAAACCCCGAGCACGACAACGAAAACAATCAATATAGCCATTGCGCCCAGGGTCCATCTGCTCACCTCACCTTTTTCAATTCCGGGTTTTGGTGTCCCGAAAGCCATTTTGCTCACGTTGTTGAAAAAGCCTGCGAATATCATTATTATAAAAAGCAGGAACAGTACTGCGGCAATTATGTGCCCCTGTGAGAACCCTGCCGCAAGTATGGTAAATTCGCTTATGAATATGGAAAAAGGCGGAGAGCCCGTGATGGCAAGCCCCCCGATCACGAACATGGCGCCTGTGTATGGCATTGATTTTACAAGTCCGGTCACATTGAATATCTCTTTCGTATCATGTTTTAGCAGCACATTCCCCGCGCCAAAGAACATGAGGGATTTCGTCATGGCATGGTTGAACATGTGCAATATCGCCCCGAAGATTCCAAAAACACCTCCGAAGCCTATGCCGATCGCAATGATTCCCATATGTTCCACGCTTGAGTATGCAAGGAGCCGCTTGTAGTCTTCCTGAAGGAGTATGAAAGGCACGGCGATGCCAAGCGACAGGAGCCCGAATATGATCAGCAGATTGCTGGTAAAAACTGCACCCGTTGATTTCGTGGCGATCGTGTAGAACCTGATAATGCCGTACATGGCGCAGTTAAGCAGCACGCCTGAGAGAAGCGCGCTTACAGGCGTGGGAGCTTCACTGTGGGCATCGGGAAGCCAGGTATGCATGGGTGCAAGGCCTGCTTTTGTGCCGTAACCTATGAGAATGAAAATAAAGGCAAGCTTCATGATCGTCGGGTCGAACTGGTCAGCGACAGCGACTAGTGATGTCCAGTTGAGCGCATCTCCGCTCTCGCCCAGGATCTTGACAGCAGCAAAGTAGGTGAGTATGGTTCCGAAAAGCGCGAACGTTATTCCTACGGTACATATGATCATGTATTTCCATGCCGCTTCAATGGAGGATTTTTTCGAGTAAAGTATCATCAGGAGCGCAGAAACGAGGGTGGTCATCTCTATGGCGATCCAGAGACCAAGGTTGTTCGTCACACCCACAAGCAGCATGGTGAACATGAATACGTGGAAAAGACCGTAGTATATTCTCAGTCTTCGGAAGTCTATGGTGCCGTGTTCCAGTTCATGTCCCATGTAGCCCACAGAGTAGAGCGAAGCCACAAAACCCACGATAGAAACAATAAGGACAATGAAGGCGCTGAACATGTCTGCGAACAGGGCATTTGTCCACGATATTATTATATTGTTCTTGTACACCTGGGCCACAAGTACCAGGCCAAGAATAAGCGTGGCTATGGAGCCTGTTAAGCTCACGGTCTCCACCTGTTTTCGCGTTCTTGTGAAAAAGCACAGTATGCATGTGAGAACCGGGGCGAGAAGAAGGTATTCAATCATGGTATCAACCTATCAGAGTTTTAAGCATATCAGTATCGATGCTCTCGAATGTCTTATTTATCCTGAATATCAGGATACCCATGATCAGTGCGCCTATCAGTACATCGAAGAATATCCCCAGTTCGACAAGCAGAGGCATGCCGTATGTCAGAGATATCGCTCCAAGAAAAAGCCCGTTTTCCATTATCAGGATGCCCAGCATCTGCATTATGGCTTTCTTGCGGCTGATCATAATGAAAAGACCGATTGATACCAGTGACATGGAAGCAGAAAGGGCAAAACTTGACAGCTCTGTGATAAGGTTTATGGAGCGTATAAGATAGTATGAAATGACCACCAGGATGCCGCCTATTATAAGCGAAGGGGAAATATTCACGTACAACTGGACTTCCCTTTTCACTTTGATCTCGCGGATTATGTAGATGAAAATATAAGGGATCACCAGCGCTTTTATTATCAATGTCAGGGCGGAAACAATATAGATGTCATTTTTTCCAGTTGAATAGGCCACTATCCCGGCCACGCATGCAAGCAGGAATGACTGGATCCCGAAGGCTCTCACGCATGAATAAAGGCGCGTGGAACCCAGGATCATAAAGGTCGAGACAAGTATAAGTGAGATAAGCAGCTGCATAACATTTGACCCGAAAACGATCTCTGACATATTCTATCCTCCTTTTACGATAATAAATGAAACAAGTGATAGGAATGAAAGCATGAGAGAGACGGAGAGGAGATCCGGCAGCCTGAACATCCTCCATTTTGCGGTTGAAGTCTCGACCATTGCCATGGCTGTCCCCAGAATCCCGATCTTTATTACAAAGGCTATAAGCGCCACGCCAATACCTCCCACGGTTGCCCCTGATGCTATGCCCCAGGGGAAAAAGATGTTTGCAAGCAGCGAAAATACCAGCAATTGTTTCATCATGGCACTGAGTTCCACCAGAGCGAGCTGCTTTCCTGAATATTCAAGTATCATGGCTTCATGGATCATCGTGAGTTCAAGATGCGTGGCCGGGTTATCTACAGGTATCCTTCCCGTCTCGGCAATCGCAATTATGAAAAGCGCCACGAACGCAAGCAGGTGGTAAGGAGAGATTGCGGCGAGCCCCATGGATGAAACTGTCTGGGAAATATAGCTCAGGTTCGTTGAGCCCACATTGAGGGCTATGGCGAATATCGAAAGCATCATGGCAGGCTCGACCATGGATGCCACGAACATCTCCCTGCTCCCTCCCATCCCGCCAAAGGAACTTCCGGTATCAAGGGATGCGAGTGCGGTAAAGAATCTTGCAAGGGCGAGAAGATAGACAACAGCTATGAGATCCCCCGCAAAGCCAAAAGGCATATCCGAGATGTAAATCGGGATAAGCATGCCTGCTGTGAGTATTGCGACAAATGAAATGACTGGCGCAGCATGGAAAATCCAGGATGCATTCTCAGATACCACAGAATCTTTTCTCAAAAGCTTGGCGATATCGTAGTAAGGCTGGAAAATGCTCGGTCCTTTGCGTATCTGGAAGAAGGCCTTTACTTTTTTCATTATGCCGCTCAGGAGCGGCGCAAGTACGATTATTACGATTATCTGGAAGATCGCAATGGCAATGGGGTTCATTAGTTGCCTCCTAAAATTATAAACATCATAAGAATTACCAGGGTCCCGAAGATATAGGTGAGGTAGGCATGGATGCTGCCTGTCTGGATCATCTTTACAACTCTCGATTTTGCAAGAACTCCGTCTACCACCGGGGTATAGAGATAACGTTCAAATATCTGTTCTATCTGCGAATCGAACTTGAAGGATTCTTTGAAAAAGGGCGAGACCGAGTAGATCGTCCGCAATTCCCTTACCGGGCGGTAGATGTTCCTGAACCACATCTGTATGGGTTTTGAAAAGGCAGTGGCTGTATACTCGTTCCTTGCCGTGGAAACGGGCTGCCCGCATCCCCAGGTTTCATTCTTCCTGCTATTATACATCAACATAATTATTAACGGGAGCGGGAGCACCGCAAGCATCAGGAGCGCTATCGCAGGGGTTGAGACTGATATCTGCCCTGCGGGCATGACGATCGAGCCGAAAATGCCTGATGAAAAGGAAGCGCTCGCCCCTGTAAAGGTCTGTGTGATCCTGTCAAGAACGGGAAGGGCATAAAAAGGCAGGATACCCAGAAGCACGGATAATATTGCGAAAATTCCCATTCCGAGCAGCATGGGCATATTTGCCTCCTTCGCATGTTCAGCGTTCTCACTTCGCGGTAGCGCCAGGAACCCTATTCCGAAAGCCTTCAGGAAACAGAAAGCTGCAAGGGCGCCGGTGAGGGCAAGGACTGCGGCGCTGACAGGAAGTACTATCCTTACAAGGGAATCGCCTGAACTGAAACTCATAAGCAGCGACTGAAGGGTGAGCCATTCGCTCACAAAACCAGAAAATGGCGGCAGGGCGGAGATGGAAAGCACTCCTATCAGGAAAAGGAATGCCATCAATGGCATCTTCTTGATCAGGCCACCCAGTTTCTCGATATTCCTTGTATGGGTTGAAAATATGACCGAGCCTGCGCCCATGAATAATAGTCCCTTGAATACTGCGTGGTTTAACAGGTGATACAGCGCTGCGATAGCCGCGATTGCCGCCAGGGCGGCATTTCCCTCTTCAAAAAAGATCATCGATGCGCCAATTCCAAGAAGGATGATCCCCATATTCTCTATGCTGCTATAGGCAAGCATCCGCTTTATATCGGGTTCAACGACCGCATACATTATACCAAGTATCGCCGAGAGTGCGCCAACGGACAGCACCAGGAATCCCCACCACATAACGCCCGCGCCCAGGAAATCAAAGAAAACACGGATGAACATATAGATCGCGGTCTTGATCATCACGCCGGACATGAGGGCTGATACATTGCTTGGCGCGGCAGGGTGGGCATAGGGAAGCCAGATATGAAGTGGCACGATACCCGCCTTGGCGCCAAAGCCTATGAGAGCGAAAAGGAACACGAGGTCTTTCAGGAGCGGGGTCATTCTTGAACCAGCGCCCATGAATGATTCGAAACTGAAATTGCCGCTTGAACTTGCAAGGATCAGGAATGAGAGGAGTATGAATCCGGTCCCGATATGCGTCATCACTATGTAGATAAAACCCGCCTTCCTTGTTTCCGGTTTTTCATGTTCGTATATCACCAGGAAATAGGATACCAGGGACATCAGTTCCCAGACTATCAGGAACATGACTGCATTATTCGCGCTGACCACAAGGATCATGGATAGAATAAAAATGTTATAAAGGAAGCCCAGGTAGCCGATATTCTTTTTCCCGAAGTATTCTCGCACGTACCCGATCGAATAGATCGAAACCGCGAACACTGCAATGGATATCGCAAGAATGAAAAATGCTGCAAGCCTGTCCACGGAGAATCCGAAGTTCAGGAATGAAGAACCTGATAAGGAAAAGCTGAAAGTGTCGCCGAAAATAACGGAAAACGAGAAAACAATCCCTAACATGGATGAGATTGCTGCGCTCAAGAAAGAGGCATAAGAGGAAAGCCTGTCTTTTCTATTGAATATGATCGATAATGTTGCACCGATCAAATAAAAGATGATGAGTAACAAAAATAAATATTTGTCAAGCATGTATCCACCACTCTATTGCACTTCGATTTTTACCGAAAATTTGGATAGCATTCTTAAATACCAGCTTTTTACTTCAGGAATAACAGAGCCTCCCATTACTCTAGTGTTTGTATTTAAGATTAACCTGAAAAAATGTGAAAGTGGATATTGATTATTAATGTAGGATTTTGCCCGAATACATGTCTCCCTATGTTTTACCCTCCACTTCCCACGTATATCAGTGCGATAACCAGTGTGATCAGGATGTAGAGCAGGTACAGGTGTATGCTCCCTGTCTGAATGACCCTCAATATTCTGGATACCAACAGTGCAATCCATACGACAGGTCCATAGAGATATTTCTCGAAAATTGGCTCTATCTGCGTATCGAAGACAAATCTCTCCTTGAAGAAGGGTGAGCCGGCGTAGCTTGTCTGTATCTCCCTGTGCGAGCGATAGATGCTGCTGAACCACATGCGTATCGGCTTTGAGAACCCGGTGGCTGTGTACTCGTTCCTGCCTGTTGTAGCTGGCTGCCCGCATCCCCAGGTCTCATATGTTCTTGCATGTGTCCTGCCACCCAGGGCGAGTGCCAGTAGAAAGGGAATGGGAACCAGAACGAAAAGCAGGAGGAATAACCACAAGGTAGAAACGCTTCCTGCCTGGGGGCTCAATGCGGCGAGCGAGAGGTCAAATGTAACCTTTGAGATTATACTTGTGCCCGTAAGCGGCGAGGCTATCGAATCGAGGATCGGGAGGAAGTAAAAACTTAAGACCCCGAGTGCAATGCAGAGAAGAGAAAGAATCCCCATCCCGAAAAGCATGCTTCCCGGAACCTCCTTTGCGTGCCGTGCATGATCGCTGCGCGGGAGGGCCAGGAAGCTTATCCCGAAAGCCTTGACAAAGCACGCAGCTGCAAGAGCGCCGGTGAGAGCCAGCGCAGCTCCGCTTGAAAGCACAAGTATCTTTATTATATTCTCCGAGAGATTGATGCTCAGGAGCTGTGTATGGAAGGTGAGCCATTCGCTCACAAAACCGTTAAAAGGCGGAAGCGCAGAAATGGATATTGAGCCTATGAGGAAAAACAAGCCGGTCCAGGGCATCTTTTTCAGAAGTCCGCCCATTTCCTCGATGTTCTTTGTATGCGTTGAAAAAATAATCGAACCTGCTCCCATGAAAAGCAGGGACTTGAACACTGCATGGTTTATGGTATGATAGAGACCAGCGATCAACCCGAACGCGGCAAGCTCCGGGTGTCCGGTGGACATGAATATCATGGATACGCCCAACCCGATGAGAATGATTCCAATATTCTCGACGCTGTGATATGCTAGCAGGCGTTTCATATCGTGCTCCATCAGGGCGTACATCACGCCAAGAAGCGCGGATGCGGATGCAATAATTAAAAGCAGCACTCCCCACCACAGAACACTGGCGCCCAGGAAATCAAAACAAACCCGGATGAGCATATAGATCGCTGTTTTGATCATCACACCGGACATGAGCGCAGATACATTGCTTGGCGCGGCAGGATGGGCATAAGGCAGCCATATATGCAGCGGGACGATCCCCGCCTTTGTCCCGAAGCCTATCAGGGCGAACAGGAATGCTATATCCTTGAGAAAAGGTGACATTGTCAGGCCACGGAATGTCCCGAAATCGAGACTGCCGCTTGAGCTTGCCAGGATAAGAAGCGATATGAGGATGAATCCCGTCCCGATATGCGTCATCACGATATAGATGAAGCCTGCTTTTCTTATCTCGGCTTCTTCATGCTCGTATATCACCAGGAAATACGAAACAAGTGACATCAATTCCCAGACGATCAGGAACATCAGTGTGTTGCTGGAGGAGACCACCAGGATCATTGAAAGGATGAATATGTTATACAGGAAACAAAGGTAGCCGATATTCTTTCTCCCGAAATATTCGCGAACGTACCCCAGAGAGTATATTGAGACTGCAAAAGCCACGATCGAAATTACGAGTATGAAAAATGCAGACAGCTTATCCACAAAAACGCTGAAATTCAAGAAAGTCGGGCCAGGCAAAGCGAAAGTAAAGGTCTCACCGAAGAGAACGAAGAATGAAAAACCTATTCCCAGCAGCGATGCCAGGGCTGCGCTCAAGAATGAAGCATACGTGACCAGTCGGTCCTTCCTGTTTAATATAACAGATAGTACAGCCCCGATCAGATAAAAGATTACAAGTCCAAAGAACAAATAGGTATGAACCACCATCAGAATACCTTCACATTTTAAATGAAAACATGGATTATTACCAGCTTTTTAAGAACAACAGAGCCTCATATTACCTTAGTTTTTATATTTAAGATTATCCTGAAAAAATGGGAAAATGGATATTTTATTATTAGCGTGGATTTTGGTGGAATGATCGAGTGCAGCAATTCTTGATTTATTTTCGCATGCTGAAAGAAAATGTTTAAAAAAATTGGATGAAACAATTCGATTTATAGAAATGATTCAAAATTTTCAGGTGCGCTGATTTTCAGTTTCTAAACAATCTCCTTCGAAGAATCTATTAGTACTTTTCCCTTGATGAAAAACTTGATGGTATCGGTTGCCGCGTTGATATTCTTAGCTTTAGTTATCCTAAGTTCATTTATTATTTTATCCGGATCCCTCACACAACTTATATCAAAAATAACATCACATTGCCACATGATTTCATTCTCGATCTTGCTATCAATCGTATTCCTCAATGAAAGCAGGTAAATTATGGCATCATTATTTTTGGCAAAGTTATAAAGAAAATTCACAAATTCCTTTATACTGTCCCTTCCTTCATTCAAGAGTGGGAAAAAATTAAAAGTGTCTATAATTATTGTTAAATCTTTTTCTTTTATACCCTGCAACTTGCTTTTCACAAATTCCAGTGACTTGTGGTCAGTTTCGTTTACCAAATAAGAATGATGAACGCTGAAAATATCTATAAACTCAATATTTGAGATATCAAAACCGAGTTTTTCTATTTCTTGAATGACGTACTTGGATTCTCTCTCAGTGACGATGTAAAAGCACTTTCTGGGTTGAGTAAAGTGAAATAAAAAAATCTCTGAATCGATCTGCGGGTCAGACAGTATATACACCAGGGAACCTGAAAAAAGCCCCCCATCCATCATATTATCCAGCACGTTTAAACCCGTGGGCTTAATCCATTCTTTCATTTTTATAGATGGTCGTATTTTTTCATACCATTTTATTCTGTATTTCCCCATCATTTTCATGAACGCAACTACATCAATTGGTTTTGATAAATAATCAACAAAACCTGCTTCGAGTAACCTTTTTTTATTCTCTTTGAGAGGATATGCCGTTAATGCTATCACTGCTACATCTTTGTACTGAGGCTTGCTTTTGATTATTTTTGTAGCATCAAAGCCATCAATACCAGGCAGCGCTATATCCATCAGTATCAAATCATAAACTTCTATTTCTGCCGCCTTGATTGCCGCCTCTCCATCTACAACTCCGTGAGCTGTATAGCCCTGCGCATTCAGTATTTCAAGCGCCAGTTTCATATTGTCTGGGTTATACTCAACCACGAGCACTTTCATAACCTAAATCCCCCTTCTTTGCTTTAACGGCAATAAAAACGTAAAGGTACTGCCTTCACCAAACTTGCTCTCTGTAGTGATTCTACATACGTAAATCTTAACCAGATACTTTGAAATCACAAGGCCAGTCCCATCGTATTTCTTAGAGATTCCCATGTCGAGCTCCAAATATTTTGAACAATTTTCTCATTTTCGAATCCGTCTCACACGTATCATATAATCATTATTATATAAATAAGTTTCACCAGTATTAAATTTTTTCATACTCTTATTTGGAGTTCATGCTCTATGCAGGATCGATTGACATAGTGATTAAACCCACTAAGGGTATTAGAGGCTATAAATTCATTTTATATAGAATGACCAGCCTCTATTTCCCCATTATTATAATTCTATTTGTGCCCTAATTTTGGCGCCACAATTGTTATTCATGTTCAATATGTATAACGGAAGCACGAAACACCCATCGCCTGCAGTCACAAACCCTATACCATGTACGAGGCCTGCACACAGCGCTTTTACATGGCACTCTCCACACCATTTCTTCGAAAGTGTGCAACTCCAGGGATTTCAATAATCCAAACTTTTAATTTCTTTGCACTCTTCATTTCATGATCAATGCGTCTAAAAGCGATGGCAGTTATGATGTTGATTTTGTGGCAGCGCGCTGGAGAGATCGGAGAGCCACAGACAAAGCATCCCTTTCCATTGACGTGATTTCCTTCCTTTCTCCAAGGTTTCGCAGCAGCACGATAGCAGAGCTGTAATCTATTCCCCCTGACTCTCTTATGAAGAATTGCCCTTGAACATCCTGCATGTATATACCATTCCTTTCGATTCCTGCACTTTTGATGATTAATTCCATAAATCTCACGCTCCTTAGGTATAGAAAAAGTATTTTCTGCAGATATATTTGATGTAAACGGGGTGAAACTAATCGGTCGATTTCCTGGTTTTCATGGATAATTTTGGATATCTATCCGAGCACGGTGCACGATAATGCTTATGTCCCCCATTCAATTTGCACATAGGTTTTTTCGGGACACAAAAGAGATTAATAGAACCATCGACATAGACTGTATCAAGGGAGGTCAGGTAATGAAAGCACTCGTTCTAAGCGCGGATAATTTTGAAGATATGGAACTCTTCTATCCACTCAACAGATTGAAGGAAGAAGGGATCACAGTAAAGGTAGCTTCCATGAAAAAAGGGATTATCACGGGTGAGCATGGTTATTCGGTTGATGTCGATATATCTTTTGGCGAGGTGAAGCCGGAGGAGTTCGATATGCTCATCCTTCCAGGAGGAAAGGCGCCTGAGAAGGTCAGGCTTGAGGAGAGGGCGCTTGAGATCGCGCGGTATTTTTTCAGGGAGAATAAACCGGTGGGTGCGATATGCCATGGAGCGCAGACGTTGATATCAGCCGGGCTTCTGAAGGGAAGAAAAGCAACATGCTATATCGGTATCAGGGATGACCTGAGATCGGCTGGTGCGCTTTATGAGGACAAAGAGGTGGTAGTTGACCGAAACCTTGTCACTTCAAGGAATCCCCGAGACCTGTACGCATTCGGGCGAGAATTCATGGGGCGGGCCAAACAAAACATTCAATAGCATTTAAAGGAAGTATATCATTAATGCCCGTGAACCTCTCTTCAGAAATTACCTTTTTTATCCAGGCTTTTTTAGCCATATTTTCGATAATCAATCCGGTAAGCGGCGTAATGGCCTTTATTTCAATCACTTCGCGCATGAGTAAAGATGACAGGATCTATGTTGCCAGGCGTTCTGTGGTGATCGCCTGCATTATTGCCATCATCTTCGCTGTATTAGGTGTTTTTATCCTTGACCTATTTGCGATCACTGTGGATTCCCTGAGAGTGGCAGGAGGTGTTTTGCTTTTCCTGGTTGCAATAGACATGATATTCGCAAGACCAACACGCGAGAGCATCACTACGGAAGAATTATCGTATGCAGAGCACAGGGAAAACATCTCAGTCTTCCCGATGGCGATGCCCATGTTGACGGGGCCGGGGGCGATTACCATGATAATTCTGTATACCTCTACCAAAGCCCAGGAGTTCGGGATAGACATGGGGTTGACAAAATTAATGGTAATAGTAGCAATACTCATTACTTTTTTTATTACCTTTTTGATTTTCAGGTTCTCCGATTATTTTACAAGAGTGGTTGGAATGACGGGTATGATGGTAATGACTCGACTGATGGGCCTATTCCTGGGGGCGATCGCGGTCGGCTTTATTTCTGATGGAATAAGAGGGCTCTTTGGACTGAAATAAATGAACATCCTTGTCGTAACAGGACGGCTGGCGGAGAGTACCGTAAAGAAATCGGTAAAGGGTGAAGCGGACGTGCTTGTTCTGGATATAGACGTGGCTGCGTTCACAACCCCTGCCCTGCTTAGAAGGGCTCTGCCCGCAAAGAAATATGATCTGATACTTATTCCGGGTCTGGCATCGGGCGATTATTCTCGGCTGGAAAATGAGATAGGGGCACCTATCCGCCTTGGCCCTAAACATGCATTCGATCTCGGTTTTATTCTTTCATTTGCAGAAGATACGACTTTCTCTACCAGAGTCCCTGCCTGTGAACTGCTGATAGAAAAAAGACGCGGCAGCGCTCTTGAAAAGATCGTTGAGCTTGAGGATAGTGCTAATTTCTCTTTGATTTTGAAAGGAGTAAAGCTGGGTGGGAATTCGCGTATGAAAGTGATGGCCGAGATAGTGGATGCAGGCCATTTATCGCAACATGATCTGACCAATAGGATTTCATATTTTGCAGCACAGGGAGCAGATATCATCGACCTTGGCATTTCACTGGATACCACACTGGAAGAAGCAAGGAAGGCGGTGGAAACAGCCAGCTCGGTTACGTCTCTGCCTATCAGTATCGATACTCTCGAACCGGATCTGATAAATGCTGGCCTGGATGCAGGAATAGATATCGTGTTGAGCCTGAATTCTGAAAACATCAGCGAGGTAAAGGAGAACATTGTCAGGAACTCTGCAGTTGCTGTAATTATCCCCGATTGTTCATGTGAACTGGAAAGCCTGTTCAATAATATCGAATCGGTTAAGAACTTCGGAATAAAGAACATTATTGCCGATCCCGTGCTTGATCCTCCGGGTCACGGGCTTGTGGAATCTATTGAAAGGTATTACGAGTTCAGGAAGCGCGATACGACAACGCCATTATTTTTCGGCGCGGGGAATGTGACGGAACTCATAGATGCCGATTCACCCGGGATCAATGCCATGCTTTGCGGTCTTGCAATGGAACTTGATGCCGGCATCCTGTTCACGCCTGAATTCAGCGATAAATCACATGGCAGCGTCTCGGAATTAAAAACAGCATCTATGATGATGATGCTTGCACGGGATCGCGGCAGCGCTCCCAAGGACCTCGGATTTGACCTTCTGATCGCCAAGGAGAAAAGAAGGCGGGAATTCGGCACGATGCCTTCCCATCCCGTAGAGGCCATTGGCGGTGAAGAATGGCATCTTGACCCCGCCGGCTGCTTTAAAATTGAGATAACGGGTGAAGAGATAAGGGATGGCAAGATTTATCCTGGAAAAATAGTAGCTAGAAATAAAAATAAATCCATCACAGGTGCAACGGCCAGAGATGTCCTGGACACCATAACCAGGCTCGGTCTCGTTTCCCTCCTTGACCACGCAGGTTATCTGGGAAGAGAGCTAATGAAAGCCGAACTTGCCCTGAAATTCAAAAGGAGCTATTCCCAGGATGACAAATTTTGATATGATAAGAAAATTTGCGGATGATGATAATTCTTCTGAGATACTGAAGAGCGCACTGGATGGCGGGGGACTGAAAGAGGGGGTGGAATTGCTCGAATCAAGAGCCCTTAACCTGATCGGCGCAGCAGCGGATGAATTGCGTAAAAAGAGCAACGGGGATCTGGTCACCTTTGTGGTGGACAGGAACATAAACTATACCAATGTATGCTCTTCTAAATGCAAATTCTGTGCGTTCTATAGGGAACCTTTGGCAAATGATGCCTACGTCCTGACGATCGAGGAGATACTTTCAAAGGTGGGTGAGGCAGTTCGGCTCGGCGCGACCCAGATCCTGCTCCAGGGGGGATTGAACCCGTCTCTTTCTATCGAATATTATGAAGAAATGCTGCGTCGGGTCAAAGGCAGGTTCAATATCCAGATGCATGCATTTTCGCCGCCTGAGATAGTGCACATCTCAAAGCTTTACGGGGCAGGCATTCCGGAAACGATCTCAAGGCTTCGCGATGCCGGGCTTGATTCAATACCGGGAGGAGGTGCCGAGATACTCGATGACAGGGTGCGGGGCTTTGTTTCGCCCAATAAGATCGGATGGAAGAAATGGCAGGAAGTGATGCTTGCTGCCCATTCACTCGGGATTCCGAGCACGGCAACGATGGTGTTCGGGCATGCCGAAACCCTGGAGGAAAGGATAAAGCACATTATCAGGATTCGCGAGATGCAGGAGAAATATAATGGTTTCTCGGCTTTCATACCCTGGAGTTTTCAATCGGAGAACACGCAGTTGACCGGGAGCTCGACAGGCATCGATTACCTGAAGATGGTCGCGGTTTCGCGCATCCTCCTTAACGGGTATATCAAGAATATCCAGGCTTCATGGGTCACGCAGGGACTTTCAGTGGCGCAGGTGGCATTGAACTACGGCGCAAACGACCTTGGCGGGACAATGATCGAGGAAAATGTAGTGAGGGCGGCCGGTGTGCCTTTTCACAGCAAGAGCATTGAGGAATTCGTGCATGTGGCTAAGAAGCTGGGGCGGCCGGTTGCCAAGAGGGATACGCTGTACAATATTTTGGAGCGGTACTGAAATATCGGTAATGAAAGATTTAGGGGCCGATAGTTTCAAGCATTCATTAGAGCCCGATATACCTTGTCCATAAGTTCATAATGATCCTTACTTTTTCGGTATCATCTCGTATCAAAGTCAGTTTTTCCATATCTTCCCCTCTATCATCACTTTTTCCCTGAATGCTTGTGAAACTTTAGATATATCTATCACATCGACTTTATAAGGAATGTTCATATCCTCAAGTTTTTCTTTTAAGAGGATCAATTTTTTCCGGTCATATTTATTCTTTGGCAATATTCCTATGTCTATGTCCGAGCACCTTTCCGAGTCTCCCCTTACTCTTGAGCCAAAGAGAAGAATTGTGACATCTTCTCTTTCGAAGGCATCAAGCACTGCTACTTTTACCTGCTCCAGGCTTTTTTCATAAATCTGCGCCGGTGGGGTTTGATTCATAAGTAATCCATACCAATGCTATATTTCTCTTTTAAAAATTTTCTTATAGATTCCAAAATATTGTCCGCTTTCCTGTAAGCATCATCTGCATCCTGCTTAGAATATTCTCGTGAAGGAATCCATATCGGTCTCTCTGCACTGGAAAACAACGGGTACCTTGATTTTGTTGCCTGTCTCTGTAAACTACTCAGGGCTAAAGCCCTGAGCGTTTATGGTTGTCTGGGGTTCCTATGAAAAAGTCGTTTATTGTTTTCTGCGACGGAAATTTCCTGTATACCTCATAGTCTATGTTTGCCCAGTGTTTCCCTTGCTGTCGATTTATATAGTACTCCACAGATTCACTTGTTACCCTGCCAACTGATTCGTAAAAATAACCATCGCTCCAGAAAGAGTCACCATATTCTTTTATTCTAACATGCTCCCAATATTGTTCACGAAGCTCCCTTGAGCTTGCTCCCTTGAAATATTGGGCAATCTGCGGAACACTATATTTCTTACAATTGCCAACAAAAAGATGAACGTGATCTGGGCCGAATTCCAGAGCACGAACGATTATTTTGTATTTCACGGCGATTCTGAGGAAAGATTCCTCACAAGCCTTTTTAAGGATAACATCCCTAAATACATCACGTCGGTATTTCGGCGTGAACTGGAAATGGTAGTTACTCTCGCCAAGGCTATGGCTATACCTATCGAATTCCATTGAATACCTCCAGTATTCGAGAAGCTTCACGCTACCCGAAAATTTGTTTGCGGGAGGACAGTTGCATATCCTCTCGTATCCTAATTACGGAGTACTATTGAAAAAACGATGGTACCAATTCATCCCCGCCTTAAAAGGCGGTGGGGTTCTTGATACCACGAACTAAATATTTTGTATCGCGTATTAAATTTCGTATATCAGGCATCGCAGGAAAGGCTTGAATAAATCTATCAGAAATCCAATGATCATCGGTTATTACAATCCCGGTTAAAACAAGGCAGGCTTTCATAGCTTTTTCAACCGCTTGTTGCGAATGATAGATCGACCTGCTGAATTCGGTTCCATCCAGCAGCAATTTTGCAGACCTTATGTCGGATTGGGCTTCAATCATCAATGCATCAAAAATTTGTTTCACATCAACCACTTTATATCACCGCCAAACCAGGGATTTTCCAGACACCTTCTTCGATTTTTTTTGCATGCAAGCGTTGAATATTTTCTTCAAAATATTTCAGTAATCGTCCAAAGAAGTTATTTTCATCATAAACAATTTCATTGGCGTCATAAATTTCAAGCATTAATGGATAAACCGAATCGATTGCCCGTGATATCTCATCTCTGCCCATAAGAGTCATATGAATTGGAGTAGCATATTTTAATTCGATTTCTTCTGTGAGTTCCAGAATCATTTTATCACGAGCTCTCCAATCTTTGATGGGAGCTTCGCAAACGACGAGAACATCTATATCAGAAGTACTTGTAAAGGTGCCCTTGACTATGGAACCAAATAAAACAATTGAAATGAGATCTTGGCTAAACTTTTGTTTAAGTACGGCTGTTAGTTCCGGGATGAGTTCGGTTTTCATTTGAATTACCTTAATTTAACTAGCAGTTTTTACATATGGTTTTCTTAAAAATTAAACTACCTTCTTTTCGTGTACAGGATGTGCAGACGACTTTACCACATTTGTCGCATTTTGTCATATGCTTATTGCAATGATTTTCTCCACATAAAGGACATTTCAGCAAACAGCTATCACAAATAGCTTCTCCGCATTCTACACATTTGTTCTTAATATGTTCTGTGCAAAATCTAATTTTGCATCCGATGCATTGAATACTATGGTTTTCACAGAACCAGGAGCCGCAAGTCGGACATTTGAAGACGTGATCTTTACAGAGAGCTTTCCCACATACATCACAGACGGCCACATTTTTCTTTTTTATAAAGTCCTTGAGTAAGTGTTTATTACAATTTGTTATATTGTCTGCAATAACTGTTCCACCATTGGCAGAAATGACCCTTGTATAAGTGTAATCCCCGCTTTCAAATTCTACTTCCCATTTTGGCACATGAATAAGCTGAATGTCGTTAATGGTGACGTCTTTCCGCGAAGGTTTTAGAGAACATTCCCTTATATCAGGCATCTCAAAGTCTATCTCGTCCTCATCCTTTCGTTTTTTCTTTTTTGTGGGAACTTCATACTCTACAGTTTTCGTATTTTCTTGCACAACATAGTCGATTGTTTCTCCTCTGGCAACAACTTCGGTTATCTGTGGAGAGAGCTTGATTACTTTATAATTGTCTGGCTGAGTTATAGATAGATCTCTTTCTGGATTCTGGCCGAGTTCTTTTTTAAGAACACCTGTTTCTTTTTCTTCTTTCTTTTCCTCAGCAGATTTGCCGAGAAAACCGAGAGTTACCGATTTCACAGCATTAGTTACCATGTCTTTAGGTTTTTGGGGGCTTTTTATCAAAGCATCCTCAATAAAGAATCCTGAATCTGTCAGTCTATGTTTTCTCTTAATCGGGTCTGTCTGAACGGAGTTGAGTTCATAATAAACTTTATAAAAAGGTCTCCATATTAACTTGGCGCTGGAAATTTCAACTTTGTTCTTATTCTCAAAATCAAGATTTGCTGCATAATTATAGTCAATTTTGACTGGTAAGTAATATTTGAAGTCTACTTTATCTCCCACATTGAGCCTTCCGACGCTGAGTTCATAAAATTTCTCATATACTGTATCGCCATCCCATAATTCCAAACATGCATTTTCACCCCACGACTCAGCCTCGCTCGAAAAATCGCTGTATGCTACAAAAAGACCGTTTCGAATCCGAAGGTCTTCCAATTTTGAAACAAAGTCTCTAACGTCCTTGACAGGAACCGAATTTGTGTAGTTCTTGCATTCAACTGCGATCTTCTTCTCTATTCCCTTATACTTTTTAACGGCAAGAATATCGATTTCAGACTTTCCCTTTTGACCTTCTAATCTAAGCCTTCGTTGCGTAAAGTATCCTTTAGCCTTTAAAATTTCCTCAACAGTATCCTCAAATTTAAATCCTAAAGCATATGCATTTTTAGCAGTATACTCAGACTCTTCAGTTTCCTCTTCATTTACCACTTGTGGAGGTGAAAGCTTCTGCTCTTTGTTAGTATTTTCAGGTTCTATTTGAATTTTGGATTCTTCACTTGTCTTTTTTTCTTGAAAATTAAACCCGCAATTAGGGCAGAATTTTGCGTTTTCTATTTCTATTTTTCCACCGCAGTTTGGACAAAAATTCATTAGCATCCCTCTTTTAACCCAAGGATTATTATCCAAGCTTTGTTTGTATATAAGTCTTCTTATCTTAATAAGATTTCAATGCATTAATGGTGCTCAGCCATCTCCACCAGCTCATTGACCACAGCAACCGCCACAGGCGTCCCGCCGCGTGTACCCACGCAGGTGATGGAAGGCACATCAAGCTCCCTCACGCGCTCCTTTGACTCGGCAGCATTCACGAATCCCACTGGCGTGGCCACAAGCAGCGCCGGTCGGAGCCCGCGTTCTATCATCCCGCACACTGTGAGTGCAGCCGATGGTGCATTACCGATTACGATTATGGCACCTTCAAGCTCTTTTTCAAGCGCCATGAACCCTGCCGATGTCCTTGTAACGCCAGTTTTCCCGGCTATCTCCTCCCCTGCCTCGAGCACGCATCTCACATCGCATTTGTGTCCCCTTTTCGTTATCCCTACCTGAGCCATTTTTATATCCGTGAATATCGTTGCGCCTTTCCTGACGGCTTTGATTCCGGCTTCCACAGGCGTATTATTGAATCTCATCAGGTCAGCAAACGCAGGGTCACCCGTAGCCATCACACAGCGCTGCCTTATCCTGTCCTCCGGCATATCACCTTTCACGATGCTGCGAACTATCGCCCTACTCTTTTCACTGATCTCCCGTGCTTCCTTTGTGCGCGCCCCAAAATCAGTACTCATATTTCCTCTGATACCCCCTGGGCGTTATTATCCTGTTATCCCACAACCTTGATTCGCTGTTCCCCACAAGCACAATCGTGCTCATATCGATAGCATCATCGTATTCCATAATTCTTCCAAGCGTTGTGGCGATAACGGCCTCTCCTTTCCGTGCTGCGTTTTTAACGATTCCAACAGGTGTTTCATCATTCCTGAATTTTTTAATGATTTCCATGGCTCTTCCAAAGTTCTGCCTGCGATTCCTGCTTTTCGGATTATAAATAGCTATCACGAAATCTGCTTCTGCGGCGCTATTAAGGCGCCGCTCTATCAATTCCATTGGTGTCAGGAGATCGCTCAGGCTGATCACCGCGAAGTCTGAAACCACTGGTGCCCCGAGAAGCGAAGCTGCAGCGCTGAGCGCTGTCACGCCAGGGACGACCTCGATCTCTATATTTCGCTCTTTCTCCGCCACTTCCATGACCAGCCCCGCCATTCCATACACATTGGCATCACCTCCGCTGATTATTGAAACGATATGTTCTTTCGAGAGTCCAACTGCCTCTTTCGCGCGCTCAACCTCTCCACCCATTCCGCTTCTTATTATCTTTGAATCTTTTATGACCTCAGCTATCTGGTCTAAGTACGTTCCATTACCGACGACGTACTCGGATTCAAGCAGTGCCATTTCCGCTTTTTTCGTAAGATGTTCGGTCGAACCGGGACCGATGCCAACAATGTATAATTTACCGTGCGATCGCGATGGTGACATTTCCGTATATCCTTTTTTTCAGAAGTAGTTTTTTTTCTTCCGAGAGTGCAAGGGCTGCGGGCTCGCAAACTCCGTTCAGTCCGAGGGCTTTTGCCTTTGAAATTGTGGGTACTTTTTCTGAATTGATAAGGTCATGAGATACGAACTTTATCTCTTTTCCAATTTCAGAAGCAGCATCAATGATACCATGTTCATTTTCCTTGATCCTAGCTGAGGCCAGATATTTCACATCCTCAAAACTTGCATCTATCTCTGAAAGCGCTTTTGTTATTGCCTCCATTACCTCGTTCTTGCTTACACCGCGATTTGAGCCGATCCCCACCACCAGCCCGTATCTTTTCAAGACAGTGACATTATCGTCCAGAAGTACGATCTTTGGACCTTTAATTCTTAAGAATTCAACATCTTTCTCAAGTAAAGCCATATTCAAACCTTTTGTGGATTCCCTGTTTAATATCCGACATCCGAGTTTTTCCGCGATATGCTCGACCGATTCTTTTCCATTTATTTCAGTTGCGGTGGTTATAACAGGGATTATTCCCAAACCTGCAAGCTTTTTTGCCAGGTCGTTCCCTCCATGGTGACCTCCAAGTACTGGAATGGCAAAATTCAATCCTGAATCCACGACCACAACTGCGGGGTCATCCCATTTATCATGCAATAGCGGAGCTATACCCCGAACAGCTATACCTGCTGCCATTATGGCTATGATCGAATCATACTCGAAAGCTTTTTCGAACGCGTCCCTTGAGTATATGATGATCTCCCCGCCAATGGATTCCTTTATCTTTTCTGCTGCCGCAAGATTACGCGGGAATGTGATGATTGCCACTTCACCCATAAAGATGCGACCTCCTGTAGTTCGCGGGAGAAAGCACATTGCCTATGATAATCATTGCGGATTTATCGATCCCCAGGGCTTCGACCTTATCTGCAATATCTCCCACAGTGCCCAGAACCACCTTTTCATCTTCCCATGAGGCATGATAAACCACTGCAGCCGGCGTTTCCTTTGGATATACGACTTCTTCCGTGATCTTCCTCAGTTTATCCGTTCCAAGGTAAATCGCCAATGTTGCATTATGGCGGGATAGTTCCCTTATCGAGTCTCTCTCAAGCGTCGCTCCTGCGGGTCTGGTGATGATCAGCGTTTCCGTTATTCCATTGAGCGTAAGCTGCGTCTTGAGGGCAGCGGCAGAAGCGAAAAGAGAGGTAACCCCCGGGATGATTTCTATGTCTATCCCTCGTTTTCTCAGCCCATAGATCTGTTCGATTATCGCTCCGTACAATGAAGGGTCGCCGCTGTGCAGTCTTACAACGGTCTTGCCTGCCTCGACGCCTTTCGCAAGGACATTAATGATCTCTTCAAGCTTCATGCCGTGACTGTCCAGCACTTCGCCTTGCGAATAATTCAGGACGTCAGGGTTCACGAGCGAGCCCGTATACATTACCAGGTCCGCAGATTCGAGAAGTTCGCGCCCTTTCACGGTGATATATTTGGGATTGCCCGGGCCAGCACCCACAAAATATACAGGCTTTTTGGAACCATTGTCTCGCTTTGCCACAAGAAGGCTGAAATAATCACCTTTTTGCGGGAAATCTCTGGTCACTTTTTCATTTTCCATGAAAAGGCGCTGCGCATAGACGATATCAATAAATCCTTCTTCCACCAGTTCATTTTTTATTTTTTCAGGATCTTTTGCTTTCAGGATAATTTTCGTCCTTACAGGTGAGCCGTCGCTTACAACAAAGGACCCGTCAATGCTCGTGTTTGTCTTTGCGGCCTGGGCTGTTATCGCGCTAACGCCAGGGATCGTGGATATTTCGATTTCAGGGTATTTCTCCTCGATTTTCCTCCTAAGGTGCGAAAAGGTGGAAAAAAAGTTGGGATCCCCAATTACCGCAAAAGAGACGATGCCCTTTCGTGCCTCCTCAGCCACTATCGCTGCGTTACGTTCCCACAATTTTGATAATTCTGCCTTATCCTGGATCATGGGAAAATCAAGGATCTCTGCTTTTGAATAGGGTTCAACGAGTTCCTCGGCGAGTTTTCCCGGCACAAAAACTTTCCTGCTTGCCTTGAGCGCCTTTATGGCCGCAAGTGTAAGAAGGTCAGGATTTCCCGGCCCGAGACCCACGCCTATCAACATGATCCGCACCCCACGATCAGAAAAACAGGGTTTTCGGTTCTCAGCATGGTGCCTCCTGCGAGTTCACTTCCTCTAGATATTTGTAGCTGCAATAATTCCCTGAATTTATTGTTGTCTTTTAGAATTCCAAGCGCCAGAGCAGCAGTCTCGATCCTCGCCGCGCTCACCACGAACCTTGGGACTCTTTTCATTAAAACTTCAAGCACGTGTTCAATATTTTTGCTGCCTCCCAGGAATGCGCAGTCGATATCCAGGCCGGAAAGAAGAAATGAAGCCTCACCATTTAGAAATGTGATGTTCGTCGCTCCACATTCTTTGATGTTCTCAACCGACGCGCGAATAGCCTCATCCCTGTTATCGATGGCGTACACATGCTTCACTCTTCGAGAAGCGCTCATAGAGACCGACCCGCTCCCGCATCCAATATCTGCAAATATATCTGTGGGTTCAAGACATAGTTTGGATAAGGCAACGGCAATTACTTCAGGTTGCGTGGGAGTTCCGCTCGGAAATAACATCACATATCAACTCAAATTAAATTGTGTTAAATCAATTCAACTTGATATAATGCTTGCTGTGGATTCATGGTCAAGGGAAAATACCGGGTATCCCGAGGGAATTTTAAATTTAGATATACTTAAATAGATAGATAACATAAAATGGAGCCAGGAGGAAACTCCGGGAGGATACTGAATGAAGCTTAGTAAACAAAGTCTGATTATTGCAACGATTGTACCGATCATATTTGGAGTCATAATTCTTTATAATTTTATGTCTGCGATTAATATATTGCAGCCGCTTGGACAGTCTACAGCACTCATCTACAATGAATTAGTCATTATAGGGACATTATCATTCCTGGCCCTTGCGGTATACTGGTGTATAATGATGTACCTGATATATCTGCTCCAGGAAAATCTGCTTCTGCTGGATGCCAATCTGGACAAGGCAGCAGATATTGGTGCAAAGCACCTCACAGAGTCAAAGAATTTGCTGAATCAGGTCATTAGCATCCTGAAAAGATACGAAACAAGCCAGTAATATGCCTGGAGCATATTACTGATTTTTTTAAACTTTTTTATTGAACGATTTTTTTAGCGAAACCTATTAGGCCGCCCGCATCAACTATGCCCCTGACGAACTCAGGCAGCGGCGTGGCCTGATAGGTCTCTTCTTTTGTTTCATTCTTGATGAGACCTGATCTAAAATCAACCTCTATATGATCTTCTTCTTCAATATTGTCGGTATCGGGGCACTCAAGAAGCGGGAGACCGATGTTGATAGCGTTCCTGAAAAAAATGCGAGCGAAAGATTTTGCTATGATGCATTTGATCTTAACGCCTTTCAGGGCAAGGGGGGCATGTTCGCGCGATGAGCCGCAACCAAAATTAAAACCTGCAACAATGATATCTCCTTCTTTCACGCTGCGTGAGAATTCAGGCCGAACCCCTTCAAAGGCATGTTTAGCAAGTTCATCGGGTTTGTTTATCGTCAGGTACTTGCCAGGTATAATTGCGTCTGTATCAATGTCATTTCCGAATTTCCATACGTTCCCGGAGAGCTTCAGGTCCTGTTTCAGATTAACAACACGTCTTTGCTGCATGACAGGCTGAATTGCCTGCATGGATTATAACCTTTATTCTGCACCCCTCCAATTAATACTTTCAACTAATGAAAAAAATGAAGATAGCGGTTACTTCACCGTTGCCGGGAAATCTGTGTATTTGATGCCTACCCCGGTTTCCTTGTTCCATTGTTCTATAATGCTTGCATCTTCCTGGTATAGCCCGAAATAGCTTGAAAGATAGTTGTTCCTGGGGTCATCGAATATGTCGCCGTACTTGAAATCCTTGAAATCATTGATGATTGCAGGGGTCATGGGATCGATGATATAATAATTCACTCCTTTTATATTGATGTTTGGAAAGGAGCTGTTCCCTCCTGTTATTACCATAATTGCAAGGTTTGCATTGTTGACCTTATTGGGATAACCAAAAATCACTTTTGTGTCAATACTATAGGTTGTTCTCAGGTGATACCACAGCAATGTGGTAGCCCTCGGATGACCAAGTTTTGCAGCGAGTCTGCCCCACTCTTTCGATTGAAGTAGATTGAGCTCATCGGATATTTTTTCTATAGGCGCTATTTGGATCAATTCTTTGTTCTGGGTTTGTGGTTTATCCTGCGCTTCAATAGCCTGTTTATATTGAAGGCATCCACTTATCAGGATACTAGCAGCAAAAATTAAGATTAAAAATATCGCATTAAGGGCATACCTTTTTCTAAATGCCTTTATTGCCATACTTCGACCTCCATGGAACTCCGCAATATTTTCTGGCAGTTCCATAACAGTATGTCATTACTTACAAAGTATAAAAATCTATTGAATTTATTAACCTTCTGTAAATCTGCCTCAGCATGGTGAAATCAACCTATGCAAGAGTATATTCCTGCGCATTATGAGTGGGAGAAATGCTTATTTCATGCAGCGCCATAGGGTCGATGACCGCAATGTTCAAAGTGATCCCTGCCATCGACCTGAAAAATAAAAAATGTGTCTCATTAGTCCAGGGTATCCCGGGCACCGAGCGCGTTTCTCTTGACGATCCTCTTGCTGTGGCCTCAAAATGGGTAACCGAGGGGGCAGGCGTGCTTCATCTCATCGACCTTGACGGCGCCATAGAGGGAAAACGTTTGAACAGCCCAATAATCCGATCCATAGTAGGTAATTACAGCGTTGAAACACAGGTAGGCGGGGGAATAAGGTCAAAAGAGGATGCTGCAGGATTCCTTAATATTGGCGTGGACAGGGTTATCCTGGGCACTGCTGCTGTAAACAATCCTTCTATTGTGGAAGACCTCGCACACGAATTCGGCGGAAAGCGGGTCATGGTAGCCCTTGATTCCAAAAACGGGAAGGTAACTACTCACGGCTGGGCAAAGAGTGTAGCTTATACGGCGGTTGAGCTCGGCAAAAGGTTCGAGGAACTCGGGGCCGGGAGCATTCTTTTTACGGATATCAATACTGAAGGGCTTCTGAAAGGAGTAAACCCCGCACCGACCAGAGAACTTGCAAAGGCGCTGAACATACCTGTAATAGCATCTGGTGGCATTACTACTCTTTCGGATATTGCAGCTATAAAAGGAACCGGGGCAAAAGGCGTTGTGGTTGGCGCTGCCCTGTATGTAGGGAATTTTACATTGCGCGAAGCTCTGGAAATGGAAGAGAGTTGATTATCTCAATCCTGGTCTGATTGGACTATTGTTCTCAGCCTTTTTTCCCCGTCAATTCCCCGGATGATCTCAACCACCTTCCTGGGGACAAAATGCTCCCATTTATCCCCTTCAAGCATCCTTCGCCTTATCTCGGTTCCTGAGTAGTTATTCCTGTGAAAAAGAGGAGACTGCTTGACTTCGATACCGGCTTCGCTCAGCAATTCTATTACGAGCGGATTGTTGGTATAGGCTATTTCGAACGTAGGTACCATGGACTTCACATGGGATACCCACAGCGAGTTTCGCTGAATATCCTCTATGGGTATGACATAATGTTTTATATCGAATTCTTCAAGCGCCCTTGAGACCATGAGCACCCTCTCGCCCGCTGTGAATGGGTTCTCTTTCTCATGGCTTTTCTGAGCGCTTCCTATCCCGACAATGATCTCGTCCACTTCCTGAGCTATCTGCTTTAAGACCGCATGGTGCCCCAGGTGATAGGGCTGGAATCTTCCCAGGTAGAGTCCTCGTCGCATATTATTCTTCTTTCTTTACCGCTGGCTGTTCTGCCGCCGGTTTTGGTGGAGGTGGCGGCGGGGGAGGCGGTATTTTTGCGATCTTTTCCGCACCCCATGGTCTGATAGGATCATCGCGGCTCCATATCTCTTTCAGGAAGGCTCGCCAATCCCATTTATTGTTTTTGTGCTTCATGGCAGCAAGCTTCTTGACGATGTCGAGAACTATAGGTTTATCTGAATACTCTATATCAGTAACCTTGTTGAGGTACTTCTCCCCTTTCTCCGTCCTTGTGAATATGGTGCTCCATCCGTCATCTGAGCCAACTGAGCCCACGGATATATCTGCATAATACGATGTATAATCCTGGCAGAAGTGGCATCCATGTCGCGCCATTGGGGCAACGACTTTAATTGGCACTTCCTTTGTCTCTTTGGTAGTCTCGACAATGAAATTCCCTTTATGGAAATTCATCTTCACGACATCCCTGACATCAACGCCCATGATCTTCGGTATAACCTCGGAGAACATGATCTCTTCTGAAAAGCTTTCCATGCAGATGAGACCTATTATCAATTCTATCCTGTTGAAATTCTCCCTGAAGAGATGCGCCCCATGCACCTGGCATGGTACTCCCACCAGAGCCACTTTCTTATATTTCTTCAGGGCATTCTTGATGGGTTCGATGAAAGTCCTGTGTGCTTCCTGCATGGAGCCATCATGTGAAATGAGGGGTGATTCCGCGGAATCTATGTATGCCCGATGGATATCCCGCATCGTGGCCACGACCGGTTGATAAGTGTATTTTGTGCCGCTCGCCCGGGCAACATCTTCGGGGCTTGTGAATGTAACTATCTTTGTGGACCATTTGTCATTTCTGACCACGCCGATAGCACAATCAATCTCCCCCTGCTCCAGCAGCGATTTCAATATCTGCGATACAACAGCACCGTCCTGGCCATGAAGGGTCTTGCTCTTCCCGGCTTTCATAGTTCTAATGTTGTTGAACTCGTCTACCGGAAAACCATCGAGCAGCGGGCACACCCTTTCGCATGCATAGCACTGAACACAGGGATTCGCTTCGTTCTTGAAAGGACTGTTTCCCTGGAAAAGGACTTCTGTCTTCAACTCCACTTTTCTATAATTGTTCTTATCCTTTGTGGCATCCAAAGGTTCCCTACGGACCACAGGTGCATTCACAGGGCATATGGCCTCACATGTGCCGCAGGAACAGCAATAGTTGTATTCCCTCACGTCTGCGATTTTCGGAAGCCCCACATTTGGGGCATGCATATCTCCCAGTCTTGTCAGCACCTGGGTCTGGTCAGATTTAAGGATCCCCCTGGACACAGGAGGACCTTCTGCGGGAATATCACTGTGCATTTGCACCTATTTTCCTCCGATGATTTCCTTGCCTATCAACTTTATAGCCGTTTCCTTATCAGGACCGATCGGAGAACCTGCAACTATCTGGGTGACACCTATTTTCTTCAATGCTTCTACCTTTGCCTTGCAGTCGGCGGGTGTTCCGCATATCGAGAAGGAATCGATCATTTTGTCGGTAACGAGTGCATTCAAGCCTGCGAAATCTCCTTTAGCTATGGCGTCGCCTATGGTTTTCTTGGCGCTGACATCGATACTGTGCCTCTGGAGAACTGTGTCGGGTGAACCTGCAACGATGAACGCCACAACTACCTTGGCCGCACCTTTTGCCTTTTCCGCGTCCTTGTGTATGGAGAAGCATGCGTACGCGCCCACATCCACGGTCTTGGGATCCCTGTTTGCAGCTTTGGCTCCTGCGGCTATCTGCTTGATAGCGAACTCAAAGTCTTTAGGGTGGGACGCATTTATGAGAACACCGTCAGCGATCCTGCCGGCAAGCTCAAGCATTTTTGGTCCCTGCGCTCCCATATAGATAGGGATGTTCCCTGTCTTAAAGGCCAGTTTCGCGCCACCGATCTTTACCCTTTTTCCATCCTGCGATACTTTTTTCCCTGAAAAGAAAGCCCGCAGCGCAGATATGCTCTCGCCAATGGTTGTCATGGGCTCTACCCATTCTATGCCCATGGCGTCGAAGGTTGCCTTATCCCCGGGGCCAATGCCGAGAATTGCTCGCCCTCCGGAGATCTCATTGATCGCGCCAATGCTCTGGGCTGTGATCGCAATATTCCTTGTATAAGGATTTGTTACCCCTGTCCCAAGTTTAATCCTGTTGGTGTTCATAGCCAGAACAGCAAGTGTGGTATAAACATCCCTGTTGTTATAGTGGTCAGTTATCCATACATTATCGAACCCATTCTCTTCAGCAAGCTTTGTGTAATATGCAAGCTTCAGAACGGGGTCAGCCGGTACAAATTCGATACCAAACATATATTTCCTCCTAAGTAAAGGTCAATCGTCTTTTCTTATTTAAAAGCATATTGGTTTTATCCTGCGGCCAGGATGAAATCTGTCCTAATCTGAGTACTGTTCGGCCATGATCAAAGACAATCCTATCTGTTCATTAGCATCTTTCATCACAGTATCACCATGCCCGGGATACATAATGCTGACATCAAGGTGGGTAAGCTTTCTTATTGATTCGATCAACTGTTGTGTATTTCCACCGTGCAGGTCGGTGCGTCCGAAGCCCCCGTCCTGGAATACGGTGTCTCCTGAAAAAAGTATTTTTGAGACGGCGCTGTAGAGGCATATGCCACCCGGGGTGTGCCCGGGAGTATGGAGCACCTCAAGTTCTCCAAAGACCTCGCCTCCCTCCAGAAGGATATCGGGGGTAATTTCCGGGGGTCTCATACCAAAGAGGTCTGAAGCGCTGGAACGTGGGCTGTTAAGGAGCGGGGCATCGTCCCTGTGGATGGCAATTTTCGCGCCTGTTGCTTCGGCGACACCTTTTGCTCCAGCGGAATGGTCATAATGGCAGTGTGTGAGAATAATAGTCTCAAGTTCTTCAGGTCCAATATATTTTCCAAGCTGGGCGATTATCGATCCGGAATCCATGCCCGCATCAATAAGTATTGTTCCATCCACCAGGTACGCGTTCGCATCGTAGGGAGAATTGTTTAGTTTAATAACCTGCATACAAATCCCTATAATGTGAAATAATTTATAAGTATGCAAAAGAGATCATGACAATGTAGAAAATATTTATAAGCAAAGACAATTATATTATCGTTGGGGCATTCGGCATCGCATCCATCCCCTCCGATGTTTCTGATTGCCCCCTTTTGCTATCCGAGGAGATGATAGGATTGTTCTATCCCCTATTTGTGAGCGAAGAGGTTTGTTTTGGATTAATTGTCGCTCAGCTCTGAATCGGTGGGGCATTGGCACGGGGGTGTGTGAGGGGCTCTATCGTTTATTCGTTGTTTGGCTTTGTCGGCAAAATGAGGCAAGAAAATATAGAAAAATTTGCATAAGTCGCCGGACGGATTAAAATCTTGAATAAAATAATAGATAGGGATGATAGAGAAAAACATGGCGATTAGTCAAAAATTAACTTGTGTTTGGAGGTGCCATGTTAAAAATCCAACGATTATTATTTAAAATATAAGTAATATATTGTTTTTGATGTTTAATTATGGTATCGTATCTATAAAAATACTAATTGTTCCCATATTGATTGCTTTGTTATCATTTTGAGTCTTAATATAAATGTTTATAGTGTAGTTGCCAGGGAGAATTTTCATAGTTGATACGCCAGACTCTGAAAAAAATAAAATGGTTTTGCTCTTTTCTGTATTACCTTCTAATAAAAAAGGTAAGTATGGCGTCGTTGCAACATAATTCACATTTTACTGTCGATATTTTAGTAAATCAGATAAATCTAATTCCACCAGAGGTTCATATTTTATATTCATGTTTTGATAATTCACAATTAGATATACTTCATCAATAACTCCGGCTTTACTTCCTCTATTTACGAATTCGATTGGGACAATCAAATTTAAAATATCTGTTTCACCCTTAGAATTAGGAGTAACATATACCCCGTTAGCATAAACATTGAGTTCAAAGGGTTTTAATTCATTTACTGCAAGAATATCGGATATAACTAATGAAATAACGGCTATAACTAATGAAATATCTTTATACCACGGTCTATCTTTTTCTTTTCCATTGTTTATATATGCAAATTAATATTTATTCTAAATGGTAACAAATATTTATATATTTATCTGTTTTTTCATTTAAACCGCTTCGTTAACCGTTGTCTCAATGGAATTTTAGTCACAATATGAAACGAAAAATGAAAGTATTTTTGAGACAATTGGCAAAGTCGTAAAAAATCACCCAACCCTCGTCCCTTCCTTAACCCTTTTCATCGGCAGCAGCAGCACTGGGCCCGAAGCATCAGCAATGATTATAAATAGAATGCAATTCAAGTACAGGCAATGGCGAAACAGCAGCAAAAACAACGGATTCGCTCTACATCTGCTATGGTAAAACCAGAGGATTCCGACAGAGACTCTGAGTTGCAAGCAATAAATCGTATTCTTGACCGCAGGTATGAAGTTTTAGTGGAGTTGGGATAGTCTATCTGATATGCGCCCTAACAAACTCCAGGCATAGTGAAAATACCTGGTTATCGGCTTCTTTTAAGACTCTTGTAGGTCTTTCTTCATAAGTTCCATATTCCTGCAATCTTCTGGTATAGAGTTCCTTTCGGAACTGGTATGCTTCTACAGCCGTATAATCGAAGCTGTAGCCGTTCTTTTCTAAAAATCTTTCCGTTGCTGTCAATGCTGTTCTATGGTTGGCGTCCGGGAATGCCTGTAACAGAATTATATTTTTAAGATAATACGCTGCAATCTCTACCACAGCCCTATTCTTCGGTGTAAGTTCGATTAACTTCTGAAGTTCACGAATCTTGATGGGATAGTCTTCACTTCCAGTGTACTCTATTCGAGGGTCTTTTGAAGCACGTATTTTTATCTGCTCATTGATATCTAACAGATTTTCTAATGTTAACAAGTTAAGAGGCATAATCAAAGTCTTAAAAAAATCATCTCACTTTCGTCCCTTCCTTAACCTCTTTCTCAGGCAGCAGCAGCACCGCGCCCTCACCATCACCAGCCAGTATCATCCCGCGGGATTCCACGCCGAAAAGTTTCGCAGGCTTCAAATTCGCAAGCACCGCAACCTGACGCCCCACAAGTTCGGAAGGTGCATGGGACTTCGCGATCCCTGCAACAATCTGGCGCTTCTCACCTATGTCCACCTCAAGCTTCAGCAGTTTATCAGAACCCTTTATATTTTCAGCCGATAATATTTTTCCAATCCTTATATCAAGCTTCTGGAATTCCTCAAATGTGATCTCGGCTTTTTCCTTCCCTGCCTCAAGCTTATTCTTCTCTTTCGCTATTGCTATCTTAATCCTTCTATCAAGGATCGCCTCCATCTCTTTGATCTTCTTATCCTCAATCTTAGTGAATAATATCTCAGGAGCTTTAAGTTCTCCTGCAGGAATCTCTACGAGGGCATCTTCAAGCCGCGTGGAATGGACGTCACCCTGAAATCCAAGCAGCTTCCAAGCCCGTTCCATATTTCCCGGAAGTATAGGCTCAAACAACAAAACGAGCGCCTTTCCTATCTGAAGGCAGTTTTTCACTACATGCCCGCATGCTTCCCTATCAGTTTTAATGAGCTGCCAAGGCTCATGCGACTGGAAATATGCATTGCCATACTGGGCAAGTTCCATCATCGCGTCGGTGGCTTTCTTGAATTCGTATTCATCGAAAGCCAGTATTACAGAGTTGATCGTTGCTTCGATTTTCTCAAAAATTTCACTATCCACTTCGCCTTCAGGTATCTCCCCAAAATTCTTGTGGGCGAAATGCAGCGTCCTGTGAAGGAAATTCCCCAGCGCTCCCACAAGCTCGTTATTCACCTTGTCCTGGAACACTTTCCATGAAAAATTCAACTCTTTCGTATGCGAGGTATAGTTGGCAATGTAATATCTGAGGAGATCCGGATGGAAACCGTGGTCGAGATAGTCCTCATCCACCCACACTACATATCCCCTGCTCTTTGAGAACTTCTTATCGTCAATCTTCAGCATGCCTGAGGCAACGACTGCCCACGGCTGGGTGTATCCCGCGCCCTTTAGCATCGCAGGCCAGAAGATGCAGTGATGATATGTGATATCCTCGCCAATGAAATGTATTATGCGCGAGCTCTTTCGCCAGTATTTTTCCCAGTCGTTCCCGCTGTCTTTCGCCCATTCCTCGGTGAACGAGATGTATCCGATGGGAGCATCCACCCAGACGTACACAACGAGGTCGTCATGCCCCGGGAAACGTACACCCCATTCCAGGTTCCGTGTGATGCACCAGTCTTTCAGTTCCTTTGCCCATTCCTTTGCATAGTTTATAGCATTGGATGTGCCGCCGAGCTGGTTCAGGTATTCGGAAAGAAAGCCTCCGAAAGCTGAAAGTTTGAAAAAGAAATGCTCCTGCTCGCGATACTCAGCAGGGTTGCCGCATATCCTGCATCTTGCGCTCTTTATTTCCCCGGGTTCAAGATGCTTTCCGCAACCCTGGTCGCATTCATCCCCGCGCGCTACCGCGCCGCAGTATGGGCAGATGCCTTCAACGTATCTATCGGGAAGGAACCGCTGGTCATGTGGGCAATAAGCCAGCCGAATGATCTGTGGATAAACATATCCACGCTCAATAAGAGTTTCAACGATGTTGTTCGTCCTTGCGTGGTTCGTTGGCGAGTCAGTATTCCCGTAGAAGTTGAACTCCACCTCCATCGCTTTGAAAATCTTCTCAAAATGTTGATGGTACTTATTGACAAGGTCTTTGGGTTTAATACCCAGCTCCTCCGCATTCACCACTATGGGGGTTCCGTGGGCATCGGACCCGCAGATAAAGACGGCATCCTGTCCCTGTTTTCTAAGTGCTCTCACAAAGATGTCGGCAGGAACATAGGTGCGCAGGTGACCTATGTGGCACTTGCCGTTGGCATAGGGAAGGCCGCAGGTTACAAGAACGGGTTCTTCTGAGGGGAAGTTGGACATGGGTTGCTTACATGAATGTTCTTTATAAAATATGTTTCTGTGGAAAAAGAATGCGATTGAGACTGGCCGCTCTTACTTACGATTCAGATGATGCTGCACTCCTTCATATTAACCATCCACGGACTCATTAATCCATTTAAGATATTCTTCCGAACCCTCCCCGAGTTCAAAAGATACAACGCAAGGCACCTCATAGCTGTGTATCTCTTTAACTTTTTTCTTGATAGCCTTCACTTTGCCAGTTTTCGTTTTCACAATAATCCCGATCTCATTCGCTTCATCGATCTTATCCTTCCATCTGAAGATCGAAGTGATGGGAAAAATATTCACACATGCGGCGAGGCGTTCCTTGATAAGTGTCCTTCCGATGCTCTTTGCCTCATCCATATCGCCAGCGGTTATATATACGATTGAAAACATTAACTCACCCAAACTAATATGCTTGACATACTTAATAGTTTATTTGGATTCCCAGGGGAGACGGTTAGTTGAGTACCCTCGATATTATTCTTGTTATTTTCTTTCTCTACTGGCTTTTCGTGGCTCTCCTTGACAGGCGAGGAATACTTAGCAAATACAACATCTCAGCTTACGGGCCTATATTGATGATACGTACGCAAAAAGGTCAGATATTCCTCGATAAACTCGCGGTCCCTAAAAGGTTCTGGAGATTGTTTGCCAATATCGGTCTTCCGGCAATGCTCATGGGAATGCTTGTCATGTTGCTGATGATATTGTTCGTTGATTACTCCATGATAAGGTCTTTCCAGACACATACAGTCCCTCCTCCCAGCAAGTTCAATGAGCCGCGCAATATCTTCCTTATCCCGGGAGTGAACGAGTTCATACCTCTCTGGTATGGCATCATTGCATTGCTTGTAACGCTTGTAGTGCATGAGTTCTCGCACGCCATACTCTGTAAAGTGGAAGGCATCAAAGTAAAATCAATGGGCATACTGCTGGCTGTACTTCCGATCGGAGGATTTGCAGAGCCAGATGAAGAGCAGCTTCTTGGGAGTAAGGAAGAGAAAGGCGGGACTCAAGAAGAAGCAGGCATAGAACCCAAAAAGCTCGCGACGCGCAGCGAACGGGTAAGGGTACTTACAGCAGGCGTTATGGCTAATTTTGTCACTGCATTTATTGCATTCATACTGTTCTTTTCCATACTCGGCTCGCTTGCTCCTGTGGGAGACGTAATGATAACAGGTGTTGTGCCAGGATACCCTGCAGAACAGGCAGGCGTGAGACAGAACATGATCCTTGCAGGAATAGACGACAAGCAGATCAGTACCGCAAATGACTTCTTGGCCTATGCAAAGACCCTGAAACCGGGAAGTAATGTCAGTCTGAACCTGGTTGATGGAGGGGTGAGAAAAGAGATCAAGCTCGTTTCAGCATCGGGCAATGAAACAAGTGAAGGCGTAGTGGTATTCAAAGTAGTTGAAGGCTCTCCTGCAGAAGCGGCAGGAATAAAATCGGGGATGGTTCTTGTTAAGATCGGCGAGGCCGATATCAATTCTATAGATGATTTTATCACGTTCATGAATTCCACCTCAGCAGGTGAGAAATTAGATATATATCTCATGAGCAACAGCTCGGTGAATGCATCCAGGTTAGTGTTCAGGAACGTGGAGCTGGTCAAATATCCCTACGAAAAGGAGGCTAAAAAGGGTTTCCTGGGGGTCTCTTATGCGCCACAAGAATCAGCCACGAGCTATTCCGTGGGTATAACTATAGGCCAGTTCCCGGCTAAGAACTATCTGCTTGTGCTGAAGAGCATCCCTTCATTATTGACCGGGTTCAGCGGGTGGATCCTCCTGTTCAGCCTGCCTATTTTCGGTCTCACGGGTGAAGGCTTCCCAGGATTTTCAGGCCTGATAACCCATTTTTATGAGCCTGCTGGCTGGGCAATCCCTCTTGGAACAAACATATTCTGGATATTGAACATCCTGATGTGGATTGGCTGGATGAACTTTTATGTCGGTCTTTTCAACTGCCTTCCGGCAGTTCCCCTTGATGGTGGGCACGTCTTCCGGGACGTTCTGACATCATCTCTATCAAGAATCGTGGGAAATGGCGAAAAGGTTGAGCGCATATCCAATGCGATCGCGGTTTTATTTGCGGTGCTGATTCTTATATCGCTTGTCTTTGTGACGTTAGCACCATACGCTGCCCAGTCATTTTAGTGCGTTCTTACGACTTTGTTTTAAGAAAATTCAATATTTGTGACTCGAAATCCACGAAATCGTCAAGATGATCTTCCAGGATATCAAAGACCCTTTCATATAAAGACATATAAATGTGAAGCTGTTCGAGTCAAGGAATTTTATTTTTTGTAAGTAGAACCTATTATTTTCCAGTAAATCTTATCACCAGTAGACTGATTTCATAAAGGACTACAAACGGCACCACTACCATTATCTGGCTGAAAATGTCTGGCCCTGGGGTGATCCATGCTGCAACAACCAGCAGAATGATATACGCATGCCTCCTATAATAAGAAAGCGTCTGCCTTGATATGATACCAAAACGAACCACAAGAGTCATTATTAGAGGCAATTCAAAAGCAAAACCTATTATTATCGAGGTCATAACTACAAAATAAATGAACTCGTATACAGAGTAGTTTTGAATTGCTCCAATATTCAAAGTCTCTTGGTTTACATAATCCTGGAAAAGTGGAATCATAATAAAATATGAATATCCAACCCCTAACAAAAAAAGTACGATAGACGCAATTATTACGGATATTATTAAAGACTTATTTATGGATATTACATTTGGTAATCTCCCTTTCAGTTCTTTATAAGCGTAGTAAATAATAAGTGGGGTTGCAAGAAGTACTCCAAATATTAGAGACATCTTGAACTCAAGCATCGGCACTTCCAGCGGAGTTAGCGTCACAAATTTTGGTTCACGTAAATTTAAGTTTTGAGATATATTTATTAATTCAACTGAGAACTTTGTCAGGTTCTGGGCAATAATAGAATTATTGACATCTTTTGAGATCAAAGAGAGATTACGCGATATTTCGATTAGCTGCTTAGTAGCATTGAGTTGATCAGGTGGGCTCAGACTAAAATGATCTTCTATTTTTTTAATTACATACCCCATATATTGGAAAGAAAAGATTGCACCGGCGATAAAAACACCGGCGATGTAAAACAGCTTTCTTTTCAATGAAGCAATAATTATCGCAAATTCTTCAAATGGCATCTCAAGTTCCCACTTGGAGCGGTTCACTTATCTTCTTCAGCGTGGCTATTGCCGAGAGTGCGGCCAGATAGCTCGTTCTGGGATTGTCAGGCGAAGGAACATTCTCAACTTTACAGGTGAATTTCCCGAATTCCCCTTCCACTGAGATCTCATGTATGTTCCTTGAAGTCTCAGGATCGACAAAAATCCTTACCCGGGTTTTCTTTGTACCTATTCCAGCAAGGCTCAATGAGGCCGCAACATTGACATTCGCGGGGAATGCCGCAATTGCCTCTTCCGCACTTCCTTCGAAGAGGAGGGTCTTTTTTCGAAAAGAATCAAGATCGATGTTGTTCTCAATGACAAATGGCGCTCCTTTCAATCCCCCGGGATTTTTTGTGGTTGTGAGGGTGACCATATTAACATGGGCCATTGAAGCGGATTTCAAGCCATCAAGACCGGCGATCGCACCTGAAGGTATGTAGATCCTGGATGCGTTAGCGGCTGCAATTTCCTTAAGCCTGAATAGCAGGTCAGGATCCGTCAAAGCTCCCACACTCATAACCATAAGGTCTTTCCCGCAACTCAGCACCATGGCCCCGAAATCCAGAACAGCCGCCTGCGAAGCGCACTCAACCACGATGTCGGATGCGGCTATCAGGTCAGCGGGAGCCAAGCTTCCGGGTCTGACTGCAAGCAACCCGATCAGCTTCTGGCAGCGCTCAGCGCTCCTGTCATAAATCCCCACCAGTTCTGCATTTATGAGCTTTGAATCAATTGCCTTACAGATCTCTGTACCGATGGCACCGCAGCCGATTACTCCGATTTTCAGCATTATACTCTTCTTGATTCCTAATACATTGACAGTAGTATATAAGTAATTTGAAGAACCAATAGCAATTGGTGGCATATCATGTTAATGACAGAGCTTGAACGTTTCATCGAAGAAGATGTGGGTTATAATGATGTCTCATGCAGCATAATCCCGGATTGTAAAGTTCACGCGGAAGTAGTATCAAATGAAGAGGGGGTTATTGCGGGTCTTTCCGAAGCGACCCAGATATTTGAATATTTTGAGATATTCGCGACCACAGATCTTACCGAAGGTTCGATTGTAAAGAAAAAAGATGTGATTTTTACCCTTGAAGGCGGCGCAAGGCAAATCCTGAGGGCAGAGAGGCTTGCATTGAATTTCCTCGGGAGGATGAGCGGTATAGCCACATTGACCCGTAGATATGTCGAAAGGGCGGAAGGTGCCAGGATCGCGTGCACCAGGAAGACCACACCAGGTTTCAGGAAATTTGAAAAAAAAGCCGTAATAGCAGGAGGAGGAGACCCTCACAGGTTCAACCTTTCAGATGCTGTAATGATCAAGAACAATCATATCGCGGTCCTGGGACTTGAAAAGGCGGTGAATAACGCAAAACGGCTATCGAGCTTTACCCAGAAAATAGAGATTGAGGTAAGGAATATCGATTCTGCGGTCAGTGCAGCCGAAATGGGAGTTGATATAGTCATGTTCGACAATATGGATGCGAACGAGATCAAGAGAAGCATTGAAATGCTGCGCAATAAAGGGTTAAATGACGGGGTTTTTCTCGAGGCCTCAGGTGGCATATCGCTTGACAACATAAGCGATTTCGCAAGAACAGGGGTCGATGTCATTTCAATAGGTGCACTCACACACTCATCCAGGTGGCTCGATATAAATCTCAGGATTAAATGATACTCTTTTTAAATTCAGGGTCTCAACTCAGATGATTATGATAATGTTGATGCTCATAATGTTTATATACAATCCCGTGTAATTTGTATATATTTTCATGCACAGGAAAAAGGTAATTTTCAAATGAAGAGACACTGGTTTTTATTGTCAATACTGCTGATACTCTCGCCGCTTGCAGACGCTTCCACTCAAACATATAATTTCACCATGAAGAATAACACTGGGTTGAATTTTGAAAGCGGAACCTTCATGGTTGAACTAATAAAAATCGTTAAACCTGATAATTATGTTATGGTCAATCTGACCATGAACGATTCGTCGGCGATCAGGAATATACACGTCGGGGAAGCCCCTATCGTATATAATCAACTAAAGCTAAGCATGCCTATTATTTCTGAGAGTTCTGCAGTTCTCACATTAGAATTCCCTGAACGCTGGAGTTATCCCAAAACATACGATGTGTTGATACCAACCCTACCCGTTGGTGTCCCAAACATTGTAATTACAAGGATCGTGGACAAGTCAAATGTAAATCTGGGAGGCACAGTAGAATTTAAAATAAGACTGGAGAATACAGGAAATGCTACTGCGTATAATCTGACATTGAATGAGGGGCTTCCCAACGGTTTTTCCAATGCTCCGGGCTCAAAGTTCCCGCCGGTACCCGAAGATAGGCTTGAACCGGGAGAGGTTCAGGAAGTGTATTATGCGTTAAAAGCCGTTGACTCAGGAACGTTCACTTTTGGCCCCTCAACTATTACCTATGGCTCGAAAGCGAATAAGACAGCTCCTATTATCATAACAGTTGCGGAGGTTGTGCCGGAAAGATCAATCCTGACAACTGTTGTTACTCTGAATAAAAATAATATTAATACTGATGAACTTTTTAAAGTCGCAGTAAAAATAACGAATATTGGGAAAGCTCCCGCGGAATCAATACTTGTGGAGCCGGTGGACGGTAAGTCTCCTGAGGGCACACTGGTTATGGACGGGGATTTAAGGCAGGTATATAAAAGGATATATCCGGGCTATGCGGAAACTTATACTGTCACGTTAAAGGCGATAGAGCCGGGAAATTATTCCGTGCATCTAAGGACTGTCTATAATGACGATACGATAGGCACTACCTCTGAATCTGATAATATAGTTGTGGCAAAAAAGGCGGAAAATAATTATTATTTGTATGCAATTGTGTCCATGATAATGATTGTGACAGGTATAGTTGTGTTAACGATAAAGAGACATAAAGAATATTCATACTGAGAAAACATATGTTAAACATACTTTTGATCGGCGTCGGGCAATGTGGTAACAGGATACTTGATGCGATAAACAAGGAAGCTTTTGGCGGCAGTGTGCTCTCCAAGTATTATGGGAAGCAGCGATTTACAAGCAAAGTCGAGACCATATCAATAAATACGGCCATCAACGATTTAAAAGAATTGAGGTTCACGAAGACAAAGGACAGGATCCATGTTCCATATCTTCATGGAGTCGGGGCGAACAGGATAATAGGAAAGAAATGCTTTGAGGATAATAAAGAACTTCTGATGCGGGTCATAGAAGAACGCGGGGATTTCGACCTTGCTTTTATTATATCCTCGGCATCAGGTGGCACGGGTTCATCGTTTTCGCCCCTTCTGATAGAGGCGCTGAAGGAAAGGTGTAAGACCAATGTTTACGGGGTAATGGTGCTGCCCTTCAGGGAAGAGGGTTCGATCTATCTTCAAAATTCGATTTTCTGTTTAAAGGAAATAATGAGCGGACAGTGCGATGGTACTATAATCGCGGACAACCAGTTCCTGAAACACCTCGGGAAGGATATAAAGACCGCATACGATGGGATCAATAGGACTATCGCGCAGAGGATTCTGTTTCTTATAAAGGTGCTGGACAGCGAGATGATGATGGTGACTGACCTTGGTGATTTCAAGACCGTGATGTCAAGCGGTTCAAAGCTTGCCACATTGGGGTTCGGGGAAGGCACGGATAATCTCCCCATAAAAGCTGTCATTGAACACAGCATTTCTCATGCAGGTCTCCTTTTTGAACTTGATCCGTACAGTGAAGCCAATCGTGCGATGATAATCCTGGAAGGAGACAAGAAGTACCTCGATATAACCGATATTACCAATGAGATCGAGAAATTATCCAAGGAGATAGGCCAGATATTCAAGGGCGTTCTTTTACGGAACGGTGAAATGCCCAGAGTGCTGTCGGTTCTGTCGATCGGAGCTTCTGCCGAACTGGATAAACTGTTCAGCATAGGCGTTGAAGCTGTGCAAAAAGAACGAGAGAAAAAGGAACAGGTTATCAGGCAAAATATCTCTATTGAACAGAAACTTGAGGGTCTTAAGCCCATGTATTAAACGAAATATTCATATCATTCCCGCGCAGTATCGTATACCATGGCAAAAGACAAGAAACTTGTACAATCAGAGAACTGCAATGGATGCGGCATATGCGTGACGGTGTGCCCGACGAACACCAAACTTTCAAAGGCTGCGGATTTCAATATGGATACGGCGAAACTCGCCATCCATGTGACCAATGGCAGCGCAGTGATAGATTATGGAAATTGCATTGCCTGCGGGATATGCACCCGGAACTGCCCGGTTGCCTCTCTTACGATAGTGCCGGCTTAATTATTTATTGAGCATTTCGGGAAATGGGGCAATACAATGTTGAAATAGGGCAGGATATCGAAAAAGCTGCCGATATCATAAGGAATGGGGGCGTTGTTATCTATCCAACCGAAACAGTTTATGGGATCGGGGCGAATATTTTTTCAGAGGATGCTTTAAGGAAGGTTTTTTCATTCAAGAAAAGAACTCCGGAAAAACCTGTTTCCATTGCTGTTTCAGGTTTTGAGATGATGGAGGGTCTCGTGTATGTAAGCGACAGGGAGAGGCGCTTTATTGAAAAATTTCTTCCCGGGCCCGTGACCATCATACTCAAGAAAAAAAAACTTGTACCAGGTACCTTGACATCGGGTAAGGACATGGTAGGCATAAGATTTCCGGATCATAAGATGGCGGTCAGGCTCATTGAACTTGCAGGAGTTCCGATTACCTCCACCAGTGCGAACATTTCCGGGGAGGCGCCTCCAACAAAGGCGGAGGAAGTAAGAATAAAAGCAGATTATATTCTCGATGGTGGAGAATGCAGTGGCGAGCCTTCAACAGTTGTTGATCTCGCGGCTCTCAAGATTTTGCGCAAAGGCGCAAAATATGAGGAAGTAGCTGCAGTAATTGAGGGTAATAGAAACCCTTTTAATAGTTAACGGTTTTGAACGTGTAAATCAACTATTTTTTCCCAACGCTTTTCAAGAAATCCAGCCATCTCCTGGCATCATCGATTTTCTTTCTTATCTCTTCGCCGGATTCTTTCAATTTCACCTTACCGCCTTCGCATTCCCGGAGATCCATGATAGCACGTATGAGAGCTGCGGTTTCATGATATAGTCTCTTTGCCTCCTCGCGAGTGAGATTGGCCCTGGCAAGTGCCGTCTCATCGTATTTCTCTTTTGTTTCAAGTATGCTGATTAGCTCAAGGAAACGTTCCCTATCCATTTCAGAAAATTCCTTCTGATGGATGCAGTTCCAGACGATATCATGCACTTTTATGGACTTTCCTTCCAGGTCAATCTCATCCGGTATTTGCTCGCCTACCCATGCAAGGAATCTGTGCAACTCGGAGAGCAGGCGCTCCCGCTCTTCTTCGGAGATAATATCATTCATTTGTGGTTGTTCTTCTTGTTTCGTAATGATTCTAAATACATATCATCGTAATAAAAATCCTTTGTCGATATTCAAATTTTATTTAATTATGCCGATAAAGACAGTCTGATCTTTATTCCCGCCTGCTCGATGAGCATTCAAATAAGATATTGAACCAGAACAACAATTGTATGTTAAAATGGGCTGGGATTCCTTATCTTTAGCATCGTGCGAATCTAAGGCTGTAGTCTCTCAAGAACAGAAATACATCACTAGAAACATGTTCATATAAATCGTCATCATCTTCCCTTTCAACTTGAGTTATTCTATACCTATGTGAAGATAGTTCTTCTTTTAAAAGGGTCTCCATTGCTGCTATTCCTTTATCCACTTCTTCGAATATTCTGCATTTATAGAGAATTATTGGATTGGAAATGGCATGGAGCAATTCCCTTGCTACACTGCCAGTTTTACCTCTGCATGTAAAAACAAGGATATTTAAATCAGCCATACCGAGGCAATTCAAACTTTTTTCTAGATTAGAAATATCGGACTCTTTATCATCAGGGAGATCTTCAACTATGGCTGTATTAATATACCCATCCGCTCTTAACCGATCACGAAGTTTTATTAGACGTTCTTTTTCTCCGGGATGAATCCTATCTGCTGGAGGATTATAAGCGCCATAAATGATTATACAAATTCTATCCTTAAATGCAAAGATGGATTCTTTTTTCTTCCTTTGATAGTTATCATATCTATTCTGGATATTCTTAGATACCACATAGCTCAAAACAAATTGAAACGATAAAGCTTTTACGTTAGTAAAATTAATTATACTACAGTAAACCAAAATGTACTTATACTAAAAGTAATATTGAAGGGCTCCCCCTGAGAGGTGTATCATAGGAATGTACACGAACAAAAAAATAGAAGAGTATGCAAACGAAATGCCTTTAGAGCTTAGACGAGCGATAAATGCTTTAAATGACAATCTTAGACTGGCAATTTTTTTTATACTTCTCAAATATGGTGAATTGCCCTTCTCTCAGATAATGACTGAATTAGAAATACCGCCAGAATATAGTAGCAAACTAACTTATCACCTCAAGATACTCGAAAAGGGAGCCTTTATCAAAAATGAATATACTAGAAAAGAAGGTATAGACAGCTATTCCTTTTATGACCTCACAGAGTTTGGAGAGGATATAATTAAAGGTTTAATGGATACTCTAAACGTACCTCGTTTAGTCAATGAACCAATTAAAGGAACAGCGTCGTCCGAAACTAAGCCTTTGGATATCAAGCTGGTTGAAATGCCTGAAATTAAACATAATGAACAGTTTAGAGAAACTGCTAGCGGTAGAACCAAAACAGTTGTTAAAATCTCTGCTACTGCAGGTTAAAGGAAGGAGGCAGATATGGACATTACAGAGCCTTATAAAAATATGTTATTAGATGAAATAGCATTTGCTAGAAGGAAAATAACCGAGGAGCAAAATTTTGATAATAAAATTTTTTATTATAGCGCAACTTTTGGCATGACTCGAAGAATTTTGAACTTTAAATATGACCCACAACTTCAATTTGTGGATTTTGTTTTGACCCTATCATATCAGTATATGTTAGCTCGTTTAACTGCTATAAAAAGCGGAGATCTGACTATTCCTTTACAAGCAAGTTTCTTTGATGATCTTGTGTATTGTCTTGAGCAGTTAGAAGAAAAAATTAGAAATAATGATGATATATATATAGTTCTCCAAAAAATTGTTAATCTAACTTCCCTTACAGATGGAAATGGATATTATCTCTCCCAGAAAGGAATCCAAGTATTCCAGAGAGAATAAAATCCTTTTTATTCTAATTGTTTCGTGCCCCTTTTTTTCCATTAATAATCAGGACAAAGAGTGAACTTTAGTGACCCTCATGCACCTTCCTGAAGCCCCCGATTCGGGAGTCTATGACTGAATCTAATAGGCGTTCTCGTGCATCCGGGCATCTTGAGCCATAACAATAATTGTGGTGTAAAATTAGGGGCACGGAAGAAACTATGAAGACAGGGGCTGCATTGGCAAAAGCAATAGAAATGCCAAGCAGGTGGATTTCGGTGAACATACTTTTTTCATGGATTAGCTTTATATACTATCACCACTAACCTAAGGTTAGTAACCCCAAGACACTAACCCGGGGTGAAGCCTACAAACATGGAATCAGCACAACTCCTGGACATACTCGGGAACGAGAACCGCAGGAAAATCCTGCACCTCCTTGCGAGCCGGCCCTGCTATATGAGCGAGATAGCAGAACGGCTGGACGTAGGGGCAAAAGCTGTTCTCGGGCACCTTCTGCTCCTCGAGAGAGCAGGTCTGATCGAAGCCAGCGTGGATGAACAGCGGCGCAAGTATTTCCATATAATGGACAACCTGAGAATGGAAGTGTTTGTGTCGCCGTACTCCTTTGAAGTCGAGATCAGTACGATTGCCGTCTCGGATGAGCAAGAAAAGCCTGTCCGTGCGATCGCAGACCTGAAATCCCTGCATAATGAGATACAGGAACTTCTGCAGCACAGGCAGCGGATAATGAGCGAATACCAGGAAGTCCAGGCAAATATCGCGGGAGCGATGGGGCAGAGCATGGATGCCATTGAGGACATCACTGAAGATTCAATCGAGGCCGAAATACTCTATGCCTTGTTGAAAAGCCCGATGAACAAGCGTGCACTTTCCATGCAGCTTGAATTACCGGAATATGTGCTTGAGAAATATCTATCAAGAATGCAGAACAAAGAAATGATAAAAGAGAACGAAAATAGTTACAGGATAGGCTAATAAAAAATAAATTCAGAGGTAAAAATATATGTTCAAACGATGGAGAAAAAACGACACAGGAATTTTTGATCAATTTGAGAAAGAGCTTGAAGAAATGAATGAAATGATGAATAGCATGATGCTCGGAGACAAACCAGTTGTCTATGGATTCAGCGTCCAGGTCGGACCTGATGGTGTGGCCCACGTGGAGCACTTCGGGAACGTGAGACCTGGGCAGAGCGTCAGGCCGGAGCAGGATATCAGAGAGCCCTTCACCAGCGCGATGATCGATGAAAAGAACAATGAGCTCAATATCACTGCCGAAATGCCGGGGATAAGCAAGGAAAACATTGAAGTCAGCGCAACCGAGGAAGAGGTATTCATAAAAGCCGAAGGTGAGGGGCGCAAATACTTTAAAAATATTAAAGCCCCTGCGCCTGTTGATCCGGACAGCTCCAGAGCAAAGTACAATAACGGTGTGCTGGAAGTAACTCTCAAACTTAAAGAACTCCATACACCGAAAGGAAAGAAAGTAAATATTGAGTAAATAACAAAGAAATACTATTGAATTCAAAAAAAAGACCATATATGGATAAGAAAGATAAAATCATAGCTTTGAAAGTTGCTGAGGCAAAATCCTATGATGCAGGCAGGGGAATAGCGCGCCTGGATCCCGAGGTCGCCTATGAACTCGGCCTGCAGACGGGTGATGTCATAGGCATCGAGGGCACTAAAAGGACGGCCGCTTTGATATGGCCGGGTTATCCCGAGGACAGCAGCTCGGGAGTAATACGCATTGACGGGACGGTGAGGAGAAATGCCGGGGTCAGTATCGATGACAGGGTACAGATACGCAAGATACAGACCGCGCCTGCCGAAAAGGTATTGTTCGCGCCCACCCAGCCCCTGAAGATCCAGGGAGGAGAGGCCTATTTATCACACAACCTGGAAGGACGTGTCATCACAAGAGGAGATGCGGTCGAATTGAATATCATGGGAAGGCGCGTTGACCTTGTGGTCATCTCAATAAAGCCTGTCACGGATTCTGTGATAATAACCGATGCCACTACTATAGATATTAGCGACAAACCCGCAAAGGAACTGCCCTCAATCCCCAGGGTTTCTTATGAGGACATTGGCGGTCTGGGGGACGAGGTCAGGAAGGTCAGGGAGATGATCGAGCTTCCCCTTCGCCATCCCGAGATCTTCGAACGCCTCGGTGTTGAGGCACCGAAAGGTGTGCTGCTCCACGGTCCGCCCGGCACTGGTAAAACCCTTCTGGCAAAGGCCCTTGCTTCGGAAACGAACGCTAATTTCCACACCCTCAGCGGCCCGGAAATAATGAGCAAGTTCTATGGCGAATCTGAGGAGAGGCTGCGTGATATTTTCAAGCAGGCGGAAGAGAATGCCCCAAGCATCATACTTATAGATGAGATAGACAGCATAGCCCCGAAGAGGGAGGAAGTCACGGGCGAAGTGGAGCGGCGCGTTGTTGCGCAGCTTCTCGCAGTGATGGACGGTCTCAAGGCGCGGGGCAAGGTCGTGGTCATAGGGGCCACGAACAGGCCAAATGCCATCGACCCTGCGCTTCGCCGCCCTGGCAGGTTTGACCGGGAGATAGAAATAGGTGTCCCGGACAGGAAGGCGCGGCTTGAGATACTTCAGATCCATACAAGAGGAATGCCTCTTGCTGAGGACGTGAAACTTGAAAAGTTCGCAGACCTCACTCACGGTTTCGTGGGCGCAGACCTTGCAGCCCTGGCACGGGAAGCGGCGATGTGCTCGATAAGGCGCGTGCTTCCTGAGATCGACCTTGATGTGCAGAGCGTGCCTGTGGAAATACTGAACAAGATGACGGTAACGGCAGACGATTTCAACAATGCCATGCGCGAATTGACGCCATCTGCCCTGCGCGAGGTGTTCATCGAGTCGCCGAACGTGCACTGGAGCGAGATCGGAGGGCTTGAAGATGCGAAGCAGGAATTGAAAGAGGCCGTGGAATGGCCCATGCAATATCCTGTGTTGTTCAAACACCTCAATGCCAGACCGCCGAAAGGAATTTTGCTCTATGGCGCGCCCGGCACGGGGAAGACCATGCTGGCAAAGGCTGTAGCCACAGAGAGCGAGGCGAATTTCATAAGCGTGAAGGGCCCAGAGTTCCTGAGCAAATGGGTAGGTGAGAGCGAGAAAGCTGTCCGTGAGACATTCAGAAAAGCAAAGCAATCAGCACCGTGCATCATCTTCTTTGACGAGATCGATGCAATAACCCCTTCGCGGGGAACAGGATCGGACTCCCATGTAACTGAGAGGGTCGTGAGCCAGATGCTCTCGGAGATAGACGGTCTTGAGGAGCTGCACAATGTCACTGTCATTGCTGCGACCAATAGACCCGATATCATCGATCCCGCGCTCCTGCGTCCGGGAAGGCTTGACCGCCTGGTTTATGTTGCTCCGCCGGATGAGACATCGCGGCACGAGATATTCAAGATCCACCTGGCTGACAAACCTCTTGGAAGCGATGTTGATCTCGACAGGCTTGCTGAGGATACAGAAGGTTTCACAGGCGCGGACATTGGAGCGATATGCAATGAGGCCACGATGCTTGCAATACGAGAATTCGTCAATTCAGGTAAACCCACGGGTGAAGAGGCACTCGATCAACTGAAGATAGGGTATCATCATATACGTGATGCCATGGCAAAAGTGAAGCCGCAGTCCAAGAAAGAGATGGAGAAATACAAGAAGATATCTGAGAACTTCATATACCAATAGATTAGCTACAAGTTCATGCTAATGTTTTATCTACAATAACAAAACATATTTTAGCATTAGCATGAATGAAAAAATACAGCTGCGAGTGGCGGAAGCCCATCACCGGGATGTTGGCAAGGATATTGCGCGGATAGACCGCGGACAGATGGAAAAATCCGGCATCCAGAGCGGTGATTTAATCCTGGTGATAGGTAAGGAAAAGACCTGCGCTATCGCAGGTCCCGGCTATCCCGAAGATCAGGGACTTGACCTGATAAGGATCGATGGCAACATAAGGACAAATGCGCGTGTCGCCCTCGACGATAAGATCTACATACAAAAACATAACGCAATGCCTGCTAACAGGATTGTTTTAGCCCCCACCCAGCAGGTTCGTCTTGTGGGAGGACCGCAGTACCTGCACCGTGTTCTTGAGGGAAGGCCCATCATGAAGGGCCAGAGGCTGCGCATCGAGACCGTAAGCAACCCGCTGTCGTTCATAGCGGTATCCACGCAGCCCACGGGGCCTGTTATTGTGACAAGGACGACCAATATAATTTTGAAAGAACAGGTGATGGAAGAACTGGAAGTGCGCCCCACGCACATAACCTATGAAGACATAGGAGGGCTGCGGCGTGAGATCGGCCTGATAAGGGAAATGATAGAACTGCCGCTTCGGCATCCAGAGCTTTTCCAGAAACTCGGCATAGACCCGCCGAAAGGCGTTATGTTGTACGGGCCCCCGGGTACAGGGAAGACCATGATAGCAAAGGCCGTGGCGAACGAGACCGATGCGAATTTCATCTCAATAAGCGGCCCTGAGATCATGAGCAAATACTACGGCGAAAGCGAAAAGCAGATCAGGGATATCTTCGATGAAGCCGAAAAGACGGCTCCCACTATTATATTCATTGACGAGATAGACAGCATAGCCCCAAAGAGAGAAGAGGTCACGGGCGAGGTGGAGCGTCGCGTTGTGGCGCAGTTGCTCTCGCTGATGGACGGTTTGAAGACACGCGGTCAGGTCATGGTGATCGCCGCAACCAACCGTCCCAATGCCGTTGACCAGGCTCTTCGCCGCGGAGGGAGATTTGACCGCGAGATAGAGATCGGTATCCCTGACAGGATGGGAAGGCTTGAGGTACTCCAGGTTCATACACGCGGGATGCCGCTTTCGGATGAAATGGCCGAGGAAAAAGGGATGCGCGAAATAGCCGACATGACGCACGGTTTCGTGGGCGCCGACATTTCATCTCTATGCAAGGAAGCAGCGATGCATGCCATCCGCCTCATCCTGCCGAAGATCAACATCGAAGAGGAAATTCCACCTGAAATCATGGAAAAACTCGTGGTAACAAGGGACGATTTCTATGATGCGTTCCGGAATATCGAGCCCTCTGCCCTCCGCGAGGTATTCGTAGAAGTGCCGCAGGTGAAATGGAGCGATATCGGTGGACTTGACCAGGTGAAACAGGAGCTAATTGAAGTTGTGGAATGGCCGTTGAAATACCCGGAGGCTTTTGAGGCAATAAATACACGGCCACCGAAAGGCGTTCTGCTTTTTGGTCCTCCTGGAACGGGCAAAACCATGCTTGCGAAGGCCATAGCCACCGAAAGCGAAGCAAATTTTATAAGCATCAAAGGCCCGGAGCTTCTCAGCAAGTACGTGGGCGAATCAGAGCGAACCGTGAGGGAGATCTTCAGGAAAGCCCGCCAGGCAGCGCCTGTCATCATCTTCTTTGACGAGATAGATTCCATGGTACCGACGCGTGGGAGCGCGTTTGACTCCAATGTCACAGAGCGGGTGGTCAGTCAGATACTCACAGAACTGGATGGGCTTGAAGAACTCAAGAACGTGGTGATGGTAGCGGCAACCAACCGTCCCGATATGGTCGATCCCGCGCTCCTCAGACCAGGGAGGCTTGACAGGCTTATTTATATAAGACCTCCGGATCTCAAAGAGAGGGAAATGATATTCAATATTCACCTGAAAGGGAAACCCCTTTCTGAACAGGTCGATGCGGGAAAGCTTGCCCAGCGCGCGGAAGGATATGCCGGCGCCGATATTGAGGCCATATGCCGCGAGGCCGCCATGTTAGCACTTCGGGACTGCATCAGGCCCGGGATGGAAAGGGAGGAAGTGAAGAGAGTTGCTCAGGGGGTAAAAATTCAAAACGAGCATTTCCAGAAAGCTTTTAATATTGTGAGGCCCACTCCATGGGATGTGAAAGAATATGAAGCCATGATAGATTTTTCAAGGGTTATCAAGAAAGATAAAACGAAAAAGGAAAAATAAAGAAATGAAAAAAATAAACGACATCGATGAGTTCTTAAAACAGTTAGAGGAAACGCTTGGAAAGATACTTGATGAGATTGAGATCTCCGAGGACAGGCCTATTGATATCGGGATATCAGTGAATATATGTCCGATCGTGGTCTTGAATTCACAGGAGCTTTATCATCCCCAAGAATTGCAGAGATCACCTGTCGATATCCTGGAAACCGAAAAGAAGGTACACGCTGTTGTGGGACTTCCAGGAATGGACCTGGGGGACCTAAAGATCTCATGTAAAGGCAGGGTTCTTGAAATTACAGCCAGTAATTCGCAGGGAACCCTGATGGAGACGATTGAATTGCCTGCAAGGGTTAATAAAACAGGCATGGAAGCTTCCTGCAATAACGGAATCCTTGAACTTGTCTTCAATAAATCAAAGATAAAAAGGCCCATTAAAAAGAGTAACGCTTAAACTTCATGAGCCTCATTTCAGGTGGCAATGGTTAAAGTAGAAGTCGTGATGGATGAAAAAACCTTCATTGCCAGACAAATGCTCAACCTCAGGCTCATTAAATTATCCTGGGCATTGTTCTTCATACTGATCGGGGGAAGCTGGATTCTTGAAGGCCTGGGGCGGATAGGCAATGCGCAGAAATGGGTGCTGATATACGCAGGAAGCGGCGCAATATTGCTTATATTGAATTTGCTGAGGATAATCTGGAATATAAATATCAGCAGGTTCACAGTGGGGCTTGGCACACTGGGATTGGCGATCGGGGTGGCGAAATATTACGCACTGGGCGATATTTCGATATGGGCTGCAGCCGTGCTGATTATCGGGTTTTTCATGTTATTTGAGGTGTTGAGGAAGTGATCATGAGTGGGAGCCATATCCTCAAAGATCTTCATATAGTATTCCTTCAGAGACTTTTCCTGCTCTGGCTCTTTCAAGATTGCTTCTTGCCCTTTTTAACCACTCATCAGCCAGAGACTGATTTTTCATAAACCACCTTCCCGTACTTAGAAATTTCTATGTATATCATGAAAGGATTGTCCTTCAGCTCCTCAAATCTCTCAGGTGTTTCAACGATAATATCTACAGGTACTCCCACACCATAGAGGAATCTGTATATTTGCTGCGCCAGTTTTCTCCTGTGTTCAACACCTTTTTTAATTACACAGATATCATAATCACTTTCTTTTTTGTAATCCCCTCTTGCCCGAGAGCCGAAAAGTATGATTTTATCTGGATTCACAGATTTGATTATTATATCTATTGCTTTTTCTAGCGGAATGTTCATTCAAACAACCTTCTATGTTACCTACTATATTATTCTTCAATGAAATAATCTGAATCTATTTTCTTGATATCAAAAGTCTTCACTTTTGAAACACCAATATTATAATCAATCATCAATTCAGCAAGTTCCTCTCCATCAATCAATCTAATTTTGGCATCTATGCTTTCAGCATAATCCTTAGCATCTTTTGAAAAGTTTGAGGTGGTTATGAAAATGCCTTTTTTCGCTCTTTGTCCTAATAAAGCTCCAGCAAATTTATGTATTTCAGGTCGTCCGACAGTTCCTTCCCACCTTTTTGCTTGAATGTAGATAATATCCAATCCTAATTTGTCCTCTTTTATTTTCCCATCTATCCCTTCATCCCCACTTTTTCCGATAACTTCCCCAGCATCTGATAGATATCCCCCATATCCCATTTCTTTCAACAAATCTACTACAAGTTTCTCAAAAAATTCGGGCGTCGTATTCTTAACAGAACTCAGCAATTCCTGGGCTAGATTTCGTTTTATCTCGATGTATGACGTTTCGAGTAATTCTTGGGGCGTTTTTTGATTATAATTCTCCTCTTGCAGAAAATGCTCTTTTTCATCCTTTTTTAAAGTTCTAAATTCCAAAAATTCTGGAAATTGTTCTAGAAATTTCACATTTATTTCTGGTGGATTTTTTTTTAAAACCTCCAACCCCTTGTCCGTAATTATGAAATAAGACCGTTTAGTGGTTTCCAAAAGTTTTGCTTTTTTAAGATATGTTCTTGCCCAACCAGTCCTATTACTAATTATTGGTTGCTGTCCACTGGGCAAGAGCATTCTTTTTTCTTCATCACTCAGATTGAATAGCTTAGAGATATATTCAATAGCTTCTCGAATTGAGTGCTCTTGTTTATCTTTGGCAAACTTCAATAATGGAAGCATTATGCTTTGATAATCTGGAACGGCCATAAAATACTGTTTAAATTTTATAATATTTAAATCTTCTTTGATAATGCAAATTTTTTGAAGCTAGTGTAAGGAATCAAGCATCAATTCATTACTTGCCCGCTTCCTTGAACCTCTTCACTAAAAAATCCTTATCAAGCGATGCCAGAAAATGCCCCGCCCTCGGCCCTGATTTCAGCCCGAGAAGCGCAAGATACACGGTCTCGAAGACTTTTTTCCCGTCAAGCCCGGTCTCCTCTGCCACCTTATACATATTATCGTGAATATCCTGACCGCTCATCCCCTGCTCGAGTTCATCAGCAAGTATCGCAAGCACCATCTTCTGCTCTTTCGAGAAGCTCTTCACCTGAGGGGGCATGGTCTCCTGGACTTTGAACTTCACGAACAGAGGTGCATATTTTTCAAGCCAGTTCCTGGCATTATTCGCTCTCTGCCTGATCGCCTCCAGATCAGAGGTATCGTAATCCGTTCGCTTCAACACGGTCAGGAGGTAATCAAAACCTCTGTCATCAGCGATCTGCACTGCCGTCACCATGTGCCTGAAAGGGATTTTGGAAGGTCCGGTTCCTTCGGTCTGGGAAAGCTGGTAGGCGCGCTTGTCGCCCTCCACCCTGTCGTACTCATCAATAAGATTAAGAAGAGAAAGTCCCGGGTCAAATTCGATATGCTTTTCTGGCCTCTGCCTGATTATCAGGTAGCGCAGGACTTCAGGAGGCACTATCTCAAGCATATCATTTATCGAGATGGCAAGACCCGTGGATGAGTGCATTGCCCCTTTGCCTTTCAGCATGATCCATTCGTACACTATCGGGTAAGGAGGTTCGTAATCATATATCTCCCGCGAAATTCGTTTTCCCGTGTCGTACGAACCACCTGCAGTGGCATGATCCTTGCCGAAAGGTTCGACAGTAGTCCCGAATATCGGCCATCTGGCAGGCCAGTCAACACGCCATGTGAGTTTTCCACCACCTTTCATGGTTACTGTACCCTGCGAGCCGCATTTACATACGTAATCGATAGTCTCTTTCTCGGCATCGAACCCGGCCACCTTTGTCGAATTTAATCGTCCGCATTCATTGCAGATAGGATTGAACGGGCTCCAGTCCGGTTCCAGCTCCCGCCCGGATACTTCCGAAAGGATGAGGGCTATTGCGTCCCTGTTGGCCATGGCTCTCTTGATGGCATCGACGTATCTTCCCTCCTTATAAAGTTCATCCGCCCTGAAAACCTCCGGCCTGATCCCTAGCGTGTGAAGCGCTTCGATGAAAGGAAGAAGGAAATGCTCAGAATAGCTCCTATGGCCGCCGCATGGGCATGGTATTTCGGAGAGCGGCTTTCCGACATGGTTCTCATAATCTTTTGAAAGGAATGGATAGACTTTACGCAGGGGGTCGTAGGTATCTGCAATGTAGATCAGTCGCACATCTGCGCCTTTGTCCCTGAGCGCTTTGTAAATAGTATCAGCTGTCACTACCTCTCTCATGTTGCCTATATGGATAGCTCCCGAAGGCGTGATTCCCGAGGCTACTGTATGTTTTTTCCCCCGCTCAAGTACATTTTCCGCGATAACATCTGCCCAGTGTATGGTCTCGTCATTCATAACCGATCCCTCGCTTTACGTGGCATAAGGGCATATCCCTTCATTTGAAAAGCCTTTCTTTTCATTGCCCCTAAAATCGCACAGGACATATTAAAAGATACTCTTATCGTTTAGCTATCCAATTCTTAGGCTATGGCACGTGTAGCAGCAGGAGGGACTTTTGACCCTCTGCATGACGGACATAAAGCTCTCCTGAGGAGAGCCGCTGAATTGAGCCGCAACGGCGATTTACTTATCGGTCTGACATCTGATGAAATGGTCAGTAATAAGAATCATATCGTGGACAATTATCGTTCACGCCATGATGGAGTCATGCGATTCATTCTTGCGATGGGAAAGACACCGGTAATAGTGAAGCTGGAAGACCCGTATGGTCCGACTGTAACTGAAGATTTCGATTATCTTGTGGTATCTCCCGAGACCAATCCTGCGGCGCGGAAAATTAACAGGATCCGGAGAGAAAAGGGCATGAGAGAAATAAAGATTGTTCTGGTGGATTATGTTCTTGCGGATGATGGATTGCCCATCTCCAGCACGCGCATCAAACGAGGGGAGATAGATGAGCACGGCAGAGTGTTAAAAAGCAGGATCAATTAATTTCAAGGCAAATCTTGCCTCGACTTTTTAAATTTTGTCGATATCTTAATGGTTAATATTCTCAGGACCAATATACCATCATGGCAAAATCAAAAGACAGACATGTAATGGAAGCTCTCGGAAAGACGCGCGTAGTCGTGGAGAGCGGCAAAGTAGTGGAAGTCGGGGAACCCCAAACTGAATACTGTCCCATCTTCGACAAGGTCAGAGGCATAAAGAAATTCACGCCAAGGACGGCAAAGGAGAATATCGAGTTCAGGATCAAGGACTTCGGTCTGTTCACTGAGGACAGGGCTATCGAGATGGAGATATTCGTGGGCTTTGGCGCCAGTGAAACTTTTATGACCGGACTGCGCCGCGGTCTTCTGGATACATGCGTGACCGCCTGCGATGGCGCAGGCACTGTGATCACGAGCAACCCCAAGCTGGCTCAGGGCATGGGTTCCCGCATTTCAGGGCTTGTCGAGACCACGCCAATTCCAAAGCTCATCGAACGCATTCAGGAAGTCGGAGGCATTGTGCTTGACCCGGAGACTGCTGCATTAGACCAGGTGGCGGGCGTCAAAAAGGCCATCGAGCTTGGATATAAGAAGATAGGGGTCTCTGTCACGAATGCAGCGGACATGCGTGCGATGCGGGAACTTGAACAAAAATATAAGGTGCAGGTCATCGGTTTCGGCGTCCATACCACAGGTATGCCTGAAAACGAGGCGAAGGAATTCCTGGACCTGGTGGATATGACCACAGGATGCACCTCGAAGTGGATCCGGGGATGTATCACAGGAAAGACAATAGCGCAGTTCGGGACAGCTATCCCCATATTCGCCATCACGCAGTGCGGAAAAGAAATGCTGCTCGAACGTGCGAAAGAGGTCACAGATCCCATCCTGATAAACACCATGAAGCTCCCGGTTCAGCCTGAGGAGAAGCAGCCAAAACCCCTTATCTGAAATTGATATAAAACGAAGCTTATGGATCTTGAAAAAGCAGGATTTTCTACGCGGGCGATACACGCGGGAGAAAAACAGTCGGAAACTGGAGCGGTTGTAACCCCGATATACCAGACCGCGCCTTTTGAATTCAGAAGCGCTGCCCATGCTGCAAATGTGATGGGCGGGCGGGAGAATGGTTATGTTTATTCCCGCGGCCTGAACCCGACCACGGAAGCGCTGGAAGTAAAGATGGCGAACCTGGAAGGAGGGAAGGCGGGGCTGGCACAGGCTTCAGGAATGGCGGCGATCAGTGCAGCGGTGTTCACCGAAGTCAGGGCGGGTGACCATGTTATTGCTGATGAGGTGATCTACGGGAGCACGTACGACCTGTTCGTCGAGCTTAAAAAGTTCGGAGTGGATGTGAGTTTTATAGATACTTCAGATATCACCAACGTTGAAAATGCATTTCGTAAGAATACAAAACTTGTTTTCTTTGAGACGCCGGCAAATCCAACGATGAAACTGACTGATATAAAAGCCGTATCCGAGGTGGCGCATGATAAGAAGGCGAAGGTCTTTGTTGATAATACGTTCATGACGCCATACTTCCAGAAGCCTCTGGGGCTTGGCGCGGATGTGGTGATACACAGCGCCACAAAATACTTGAATGGCCACGGGGACACGCTGGGAGGAATAATCGTAGGTTCTTCGGATTTCATAAAACGGGCAAGGCATACGGCAAAGAACATGGGCGGCGCGATCAGCCCTTTCAATTCCTGGCTTATCCTGAGAGGTATGAAAACCCTGTCTGTAAGAATGGACAGGCACACTGAGAATGCCATGTCCGTGGCGAGATTTTTGCAGCGGCATGAAAAAATAAGCAGCGTTATTTATCCCGGTCTTCCGGATTATCCGCAGTATGACCTTTCACAGAAGCAGATGAGCGGATACGGGGGGATGATTGCATTCCTTTTGAAAAAAGCAGAAGATGTCCCTGTATTCCTTGACAATCTAAAGCTGTGCACCCTTGCCGTGAGTCTTGGCGAGACAGGTACGCTTATCCAGCATCCGGCCACGATGACACATGCGGTGGTCCCGCGGAAAGACAGGATCAGGTACGGGATAGCGGATGAGCTTGTACGTTTATCGGTGGGCATTGAGGATGCCGACGATATTATCGGGGATTTGGGACAGGCACTGGATAATATTTGAAAATCTCAGACGGTGAGCGGATGGTTTTAGTGTGCCCGGTATCCCGCTCCCACAGGAAAAGGTATATATTACCTTTGCCGATAGATATGAAACCAAGAAAAGGTGGACATCTTGTTTGAAACATTTTCAAGAAGCTGGGAAATCACAAAATTAAGTTTCAATGTGATACAGAAAGACAAAGAGCTTTTATTGTTTCCTTTATTGGCTGGCATATTCTCGATCATATTTATTCTGGTAATGCTCTTTCCATCCATTATCACATCATTTATGGAAGGAAGAGGTCCGGGATCTTATGGGATTACAGAGTATCTTATATTTTTTATAACATATCTTGGACTGGCGTTTATAGCTACCTTCTTCAATGTGTGCGTTGTTTACACAACCAAGATAAGATTCGAGGGAGGGAATGCCACTTTCTCGGAGAGTATAAAGTTTGCCCGTTCCAAGATAGGCCTGATTATCACCTGGAGCATTATTGTGGCAACCGTGGGACTGATCTTGAGAATAATTGATAATATGGCAGAGAGAGCGGGCGAATCCGGGAGAATAGTGTTGAATATTCTCACGTCCATTCTGGGAATGATGTGGAGCATAATCACTATTTTCGTAGTTCCTGCAATGGTTTATAATGACCTCAGACCGATGGATGCAATAAAGAAATCCGTACAGACATTAAAGAAAACATGGGGAGAAAGCCTGATCAGGTATTTCGGGCTGGGAACGATTGAATTTTTATTCTTATTCCTTGGTGTAATTGTAGCGTTCGTGTTATTGTTCGTACTGGCAGGTTTAGGACTCGCCGGGATAATTATTACAATTGCAATTGCCGTATTGTACTTCCTCGGCGTAATCCTGGTGTTCAGTGTGGCAAATACTGTATTTAATACTGCGTTGTATGTTTATGCAGATACAGGGAAGATCCCGGAAGGATATAGTAAGGAAATTATGCAGAATGCGTTTAAATCTGGAGGAAATATACGGCCTCCCGCAGATATTTAAATGACTGATTGTTGTCTTGATTTTTGTTTTTCAAGTCAAGGACTGCGCCCCCAAAGTGGGCGACAAGTTAAGCTATGAGCTTATCTCGATTATTGCCTGCAATAATGCATCGGTAATATGTGTTATCTCCTGAACATACCTTGAAAAAACATCACTGGTATGGCTCTTACGAGTGGTAGATATAATGCGTGTAGTAAGCGTTTATCAACCACTGCCTGCAAAAAAGCATCTGTGGTATGCTGTATTCAAATACAGATAATTTCATATATGATGACCATCAATGATTAAATGGGGTAATTACAATCGATGCTTCAATGGAGTGATTATGAATATAGTATCCTTTAAATGGAAAATTGCAACCTTGGGAAAAATCGATCATAGAATTATAGCTGTTGTAGTTGGTTTCCTTCTATTCCTTTCGGTGTTTGAGGTCGCGGTTTCAGTTACACCAGCTGCAGCATCTCCTCTCTGCAATCCATTGCCTCATGAACCGATCTTTATCACCAGTGACAATGATTTTAACCGCACTAATGGTGTAGTTTCGGGAACTGGGACAGCTACGGATCCCTACTTGATTAGCAATTGGCAGATCAAGAATCTCACACCAGGGTATGCGATAAAAGTCGATAACTCGGAAGGAAAAATAACAAAGTTCTTCAAAATAGGCTGCATCCAATCAAACTTCGCACAGGTTCCAGCAACAGGCGCCAAGTTAATATGGCTTGTAAATATTCATACACCCACCACAATCTCGGATGTGGCGGGTAACTCACAGGATGCTTTTGGCGTAAATGGAGTACAGCTAGACTTATCTGGCAATATAAGTTTGGATAGTTTAAGCCTCAACAGAATAGGAAATCATGGGGTTCTGTTGAATTCATCTGATCATATTAATATTACCCGTAGCAAGCTAAAGGCCGACGGAGATGGAGTTCTCATGCAAAACAGCCATTACATAACGATTGGTTCCCAATGTAACCTGGCAAGAGGCACTGATTGCAACGAGTTCACCTACGATGATGCAAAGGGCATTTGGATCAATAACTCTCATGATGTCTTAGTTCAATACACGATAACAAGTGCTGATGATAGTGGTGGCATTGTTATAGATGGAATTGAAAGCTATAATGTGACACTAATCAATGGCATTGCCGCCGGAAACGGTCCCATATGCAGAATGAATCCTGCAACCGGAGTCAGAGAACCAACCGGTCTTATGATAGACTTTATTTCTGGTATAGCTATCATAAATGGAGCCCACCACATCAACGTGGAGAACTACAATATTCATGGTAATGCCCACTATGACATTATGAATGGTGGTGATGGCAATTATCTTAATCGGTGCACAGGTATTGTGACACCGATCAGTGAGACTCCGCCAGGGTGGGATATAAATCTTACCGGAAACAGTTTCAAAACTGAATTCGGTTTCTAAAATTGCCCGAAGCCCTGAAGATATATTAAGATCGCCCAATGTAGTGTCCGAGAAAGGACATTTACAATCTTATTATGCCTAACATACTGTCCAATAACATACTGCCCGTTTTTCTATTAATTTTTGCATAAAACGAGGCCCAGAGATTATCTCCGCACCATATCTTTTGAAATAATTTTCAAACTTCCTCCGGGAAACAAGCCCATCCAAATGAAACCTTAATAATCCCAAACCCTGTATTAAGCCAAAAGCGAGGACTACACATGGCTGACAAATACGAACAGGTGATCGAACTTGCCAAGCGCCGCGGTTTTCTCTGGGGCTCATTTGAGCTGTATGGCGGCACAGCAGGTTTTTATGATTACGGGCCTCTGGGCGCCATGCTGAAGCGCCGCGTGGAGAACATCTGGCGGGATATTTTTGTCATTAACGAAGGGTATTACGAGATCGAGTCGCCCACGATAGGTATTGAGGATATTTTCATCGCATCCGGGCACGTGGGGGGCTTCTCCGATCCTCTGACGGAATGCCAGAAATGCAACGAGGCTTTCAGGGCAGACCATCTTGTCAAGGACGTTGTGGATAATCCTGATACCCTGAGCGCGGATGAGCTTTCCAGGGTGATCGGCAAGAACAATGTCAAATGCCCTGAATGCGGCGGGCGGCTCGGAAAGGTCTACGAGTTTAACCTCATGTTCAAAACCAGCATCGGACCCGGTGGAAAACGTGCGGGATACCTGCGGCCTGAGACAGCACAGGGGATGTTCGTGGACTTCCCGCGCCTTTTGAAATTCTACCGGGACAGGCTGCCCTTCGGGGCAACGCAGATCGGGAAAGCCTACCGCAATGAGATATCGCCGCGCCAGGGCGTGATACGCCTGCGGGAGTTCACGCAGGCGGAGGCCGAGATATTCATCGACCCGAGGGATAAGACGCATCCGAAATTCAAGGAAGTCGCTGATATTGTCCTGAACCTTTTTTCACAGGAAATGCAGAGCTATTTCCATGAATCTGGAACAACAGGGGAAGGCAGCGATGTCCAAAAGACCGGATTCGAGAAGATGTCGATCGGGGAAGCGGTAAAAAACAAAGTTATAGCCCATGAATTCCTGGGATACTGTCTTGCCCTGACATACCAGTTCCTCCTGCGCGTGGGCGTATCAAAGGAAAAACTGCGTTTCAGGCAGCATATGAAGGATGAAATGGCACACTATGCAGCGGATTGCTGGGATGCCGAGATATTAAGTGAAAGGTTCGGATGGGTGGAAGTGGTGGGTATCGCGGACAGGACGGATTATGATCTGAAGGCCCATGCAAAGCAGAGCGAAACTGAACTTACGGTATATATCCCGTACGATGAACCCAAAAAGGTCGAGCGCTTTGCAGTGAAACCCAACATGGGGATCCTGGGGCCGAAGTTCAAAGGAAAAGCCGGCAAGATCTCAAATGCACTGAAACTCCTGAAACCGGAAGATCTCACCGGGGATACCATTGATCTGATAATAGACGGTGAGACCATAAGCCTCGAAAAAGAAGCAGTGACATTTGAGACCGTGACCGAGGAATTGCATGGCGAGAATATAATACCGCATGTGATAGAACCGTCATTCGGGATAGACAGGATCACCTACTCCCTTCTTGAACATTCATATTTTGAAGAAAAAGCTGTCGAAAAGGGAGAAGAGGATGAGATGCGTATAGTACTCCGCCTCCCTGCAGAGGTAGCCCCGATCCAGGCCGCTGTGCTGCCTCTCCTCACGCGCGAGGAGCTCATAAAACCGGCGAACGAGATTGTCAAAATGCTAAGAAAGGCAGGCATCCTGGTGGCATTCGATGACTCGGGAACCATAGGGAGGAGGTACCGCAGGAACGATGAGATAGGTACGCCCTATTCCATAACCGTGGATTATCAGACCCTTGAGGACGGCACTGTTACGATCAGAGACAGGGATTCGATGAAGCAGGTGCGTGCGATTATGGCGGAGCTTGCGGGCAACATATTCGATATGATCTACAGGGGGAAATCTTTCGAGGATGCAGGTATTAAAGTGTAGTGTCCTATGTTCGATCTATCCAGGGAAATTCAAAGGAAAGCCTTTCACCTTATCGGTTCCCTGATCCCATTTTTTTATTTTTTTCTAAATAAAGAAACGGCAGCCATGGGCCTGGCTTTTATCAATGCTATTCTCCTGGTGATAGAATGGCTGCGCCTGAATGGAAAAATAAGCCTCCCCGAAATGCTGCTCCGTCCCCATGAAAATAAACAGATAGCGGGATATATCTATTTTCAGATGTCAGCCCTTATTTCAATAATCATATTTGAAAAAACGATCGCCATTGCTGCAATATTGATGCTGGCCATCGGGGACACTGCAGCAGGGCTGGCAGGCGCAGCTATCAAAGGCGGAAATGTCAGGCAATCAGGTAATAAAGCAGACATCAAACCCTTCCCGATAATGGTCACGATTTTTCTTGTATGCGTGATCATAGGTGCTATACTCTCAAATTTTCCCATGGCACGGGATATGATTCAAATACCGTTCTGGGTATATGTTGCGGGGGCTCTGGGCGCAACCATCGGGGATACAGTCCCAGTGAGGGTCAAAGGAGTGGCTATAGACGACAATTTCATGATACCGCTACTTTCGGGAGCATTTATGACCGCGGGTATGGTAGCAATTAAAACGATTTTTCATTAAAAATAGAGATGCGCCCTTAGAAAACCACGCTTTGAAATCGAATAATTTATGTAGGTGTTCCCCTATGTGAAGGAATCAAAACGAATCACTATTATTATTTCATGAAAGAGGAATTTGATGACACGAGCTGAAATTTTATCCGAGATAAAGATGGCTGAAGAATCTGCCAAAGCTGCGGTGGCCGAAGCGAATGAGGCGAAAAATAAGAAGATTTCTGAGGCCAGGGTGCAAGCCAAAGAGATTCTCAGGAAAGCGGAGGAAGAAGTTATCCTGCAGGCGCAATTGCAGATAAGTGAGGCTCGGAAGAATATCCAGAAAGAAAAAGAAAAGATCATAGAAAAAGGGGTTCTTGAAGCTTCAGAGATCAAACAGAAAGCGAGAAATAACGTCGCAAAAGCCTCGAAATTCATTCTAACGGAATTTGAGAGGGCAGCCAATGCTTAAACCCACAAAAATGACCCGGGTCATCATTGCTGGCACAAGAGATCATATTGAAGGAACTGTATCCGCCCTTCACAAACTGAACCTGCTCCATATAACGGATTATAACGAAGAGACCGAAGATTTCAGGATCGGCCGCCCGTTGAAACCCGCATCTAAACTCTCAGAATATCTTCTTTCTTTACGCGGGATCTCAAACCAGTTAGGGGTTATCGGAAAAGAATCTGCAATGAAACTGAGTTCAAAAGACCTCCCTTCCCAGATCGATGAGAAAATTACCCATCTCCAGAAAGAAGTATCATCCCGGTTTGATGAATTGAGGAACATCGAATTCAGGATAAAGGAGAAGGAAGACCTGATCTCTGCTTTAAAACCATTGATGGCGCTCCCGCTATCAATAGATGCATACCACGGGTATGATACCGTGAAAGTGTACGCTGGATTTATCGCTGAAGATATAGAGCCAAAACTCACCAGGATTACAGCCAATTACGAATTATTCAGCGATGAATACGAAAAAAGAAAAGTATTTGCTCTTTTCATTCCAAAGGTTTTTGAGTCAGAAACCCAAAAACTCCTTCAGGAAGAGCGCACCTATGTTGAATTAAAGATCCCTGAGTTGAAAGGTAACCCTCCTGTAATACTCGAAACGCTGACCAAAGAGGTAATGGAACTTAAGGCAAAGCAGGCATCCATAAAATCCGAACTTGATAACATCAAGAAGGAATATTCAGAATTCATAATTGCTGCGGACGAACATCTCTCCATAGAGACCCAGAAGGCAGAAGCACCTCTCAGATTTGCCACGAGCCCCAATGCATTCATTATAGATGGATGGGTGCCCTCGAGAAAATTCCATGAACTTGACTCGGTTTTGCAGGAAAACACGCAAGGGCAGGTTTATTTAACCAGGATCGAAGAGAAAGCGAAAGAAGAAGATATACCGATAGAACTTGAAAATCCAGGGATCGCAAAACCCTTTGAACTCCTGATAGATACTTTTGCCACACCAAAATACGGGGAGATCGATCCCGCATCTGTGATTTTTATAACTTTCCCGCTATTCTATGCCATCATGCTTGGTGATGTCGGGTACGGTCTCATCGTGGCAGCCATGGCCATAATAATCAAAAATAAATTCAAGACCGGCGGTCTCAATGCGCTTGCCCTGATATTGTTCCTTTCAGCGTTCCTCTCGATAATATTCGGCATTATATACGGGGAGTTCTTCGGCTTCCCGCTGTTTAACGTGGAAGTTAAAGGAGTACTGGAACACGGTATTTTCGGAATTGCAGGCCCTACGATTGCAGGATTCCATCTACCGGTGCAAAGGTTTGAGGCGGTGCAGTCTCTTCTTCTTATGACCTTAGTTATAGGGATATTGCATATCTTTCTCGGATTGGTCATAGGTTTTCGCAATATTGCGATAGAGCACGATCTAAAGCATGCGGTCTTTGCAAAGGGGAGCTGGATTATGATTCTGGCGGGCGGCGTTGCTGCCATAGCTAAATTAATGCCAGCTATGATGTCAGGTCAACATGTCCCTTCAAGAGACCCTGTTTTTGACGGAGGAGTAGGACTTGCTATTATCGGTGTCGTGCTTTTGATAAAAGGCGAAGGATTCATCTCTATAATGGAGATACCTACGCTTCTCTCCAACGTACTTTCATATACAAGGATACTTGCAATAGGCTTATCATCGGCAGGAATAGCCCTTGCGGTAAATACCCTTTCTATGAACCTTTTCATAAGGCCGGGCGGTGTGCTGCTGGGCGGCGGGATTGGGCTTGCCCTCATCGGCGTGGTAGTACTGTTCGTAGGACATTTAATAAATTTATCACTGGGCATACTGGGACCAGGGCTTCACTCCCTGAGGCTTCAATACGTGGAATTTTTCACTAAATTTTATGAGGGGGGAGGTAAGAAGTACGCCCCCTTTGGTTATAATAGAAAATATACGGAGGAATAAAAAATATGGACCCAACACAAGCAGGAATGGTAGCTGTAGGAGCAGGAATAGCGGTAGGACTTTCAGGAATCGGCGCAGGCATGGGCGAACAGGCCATCGGTGCGGCGGCAGTAGGCGCAATGGCAGAAAATGAGAAGTTCTTCGGTAAAGGTCTGCTTATGACCGTCATTCCCGAATCCATCGCGATATTTGGTCTTGTCGTAGCATTGATATTGCTGTTCGTGTTCTAAAAAAGTGAACGAATATGGGACTTGATGCGATAGTTCAGGAGATCAAGGCCAAAGGCAAGGCAGAAGCTGAGAGGATCAGCGGAGAAGCGTATAAGGAAGCTTCGCTTATCATCGCAGAAGCCCAGTCCCAGGCTGAGAAGATCAAAGCGGCCAAGGAAATGGAAGCAAGGAGAGAAATTGAAAGGATAAGACAGCAAGAAATATCAAGCGCCAATCTCGAGGTAAAAAGGTCATTACTGAACGCTCGCAAGGAGGTTCTTGATGAAGTGGCCGAAAAGACAAAGTCATCAGTCTTGAAACTCCCGGCTGAAAAGAATCAGAAACTCATGCAGTCGATTATCAGAAAATACGAAGCAGACAACAGCAAGATATATTCAAACGGCAAGGACAAGGTTTTCGTGAAAAAGATCACGAAACTCGAATATGCCGGGGAAATTGACATTATGGGAGGAGTAGTCATAGAAAATGAGGATGGTACGGAATCCCTCGATTTCAAATATGACACGATTTTAAAAGAAGTGAGCGAACAATCTTTGAAACAGGTATCGGATATCCTGTTCGGGTGAAAAAATGGGCGGTCCAAACGCGGTCAAATATGCATACATCGTAGCCAGGGTCAGGGGTATGAAGAGCAAGCTCATCCCCGTGGAGATGTATCCGAAATTTCTCAACATGGAGATTCCCGAGATAATCCGTTTTATTGAAGAGTCCGAATATAAGAAGGATGTTGATGAACTGGGAAAAAAATACAAGGGTACTGACCTGTTTGAACATGCATTGAGCCAGAACCTGGCGCTGACCTACCGCAAATTGATAGAGGTGTCGCAGAACGAGGCAAATTTTCTTATCACAGAATATCTTCGATCCTGGGACGTATGGAACATCAAGACCATATTGAGAGGCAAATTTTCAGGGGCAAGCGAGGAGGAAATCCTGGAAGATGTGGTTTCCGCAGGCCAGCTGAGGTACAGGGACCTGACAGATCTCGTTAAGATTGGCACGGTCGAAGGCATAATTGCAGCGCTTGCAGGAACGCCTTATTATTCTGCCCTTGAAGGATACAAAGGAGACCTTTCGGAGATAGAGAACGCCCTGGACAAAAACTATTACTCCAGACGCACGGCTGCGGCCCAGGAAACGGGAAATAAACTATTCTTCAAATTCCTCAGGACCGAGATCGATCTCAAGAACCTCAAGATGCTTTTCAGGATGAAACGCGCGGGTATGGAACGCGAGCAAATAATCAAGCTCCTGATCCCCGGAGGTCTGGAACTTAAGGACGCAGACCTCGGAAGACTGGCATCCCTTTCCCTTCCCGAATTCGTACGCGCACTTGAGGAATATTCGTACTGGAATGCGATCGCGGACATAATCGGAGACCTGACCTCCCTTATAAATATCGAGACGCGTCTTGAGAAATATGGGCTTGTCTATGCTTCAAGGATATCATATTATTACCCGCTGTCGATCCTGCCTATTCTGGATTATATCCTGAGCAAGAAGATAGAAGTCGATAACCTCCGAATAATCGTGCGCGGAAAAGAGACGAAGCTTCCTGAGGAAATAATAAAGGCCCACCTGGTGATGTAGATGGAAATTGCAGTTGTTGGGAACAGTGATTTTGTGATCGGCTTTCGTCTTGCCGGCATTCGGAAGACCTACGAGACAGCCCCGGATAATCTGGAGGCCAGGATACAGGGCGTGCTGAATGACAGGTCTGTGGCCATCCTTGTGATACACAATGATGATATTAACAAATTATCCGCGCAGATGCAAAAAACCCTTGATGATTCGGTAGAGCCCACGGTGCTCGTGATTGGTGGAAAAGGTGAGAGTACCAATCTCCGGGAGAAAATAAAGCAATCTGTAGGCGTAGATCTTTGGAAATGAATGATAATATCCCCGAACCCGAATTGTTTCGGGAGACTTATAAGAGGTGTCATGGAAAATGAAAACAAAAGGTGAAATTTATAGAATCTCTGGACCAGTTGTTATCATAAGCGGTTTGAATACCAAAATGTACGATGTGGTCAAAATTGGAAAGGAAGGTCTGATGGGCGAGGTCATCGGAATAGAAGGTGAGAAATCCACAGTGCAGGTGTATGAAGAAACGTCCGGTATCAGGCCAGGTGAACCTGTGGAAAATACAGGTATGCCGCTCTCCGTCGAACTCGGACCGGGTCTGCTGGAAAGCATATACGATGGCATCCAGCGCCCTCTTCCGGTATTAAAAGACAGCATGGGGGACTTTATCAAGCGGGGCGTTTCTGCCAATGGTCTTTCGCGCAAGAAAGAATGGGAATTCGTACCTGCCGTGAAAAAAGGCGACAGATTGAATCCGGGAGATGTCATAGGGACAGTTCAGGAAACGCAGAATATCGAGCACAGGATAATGGTCCCGCCCAATATTTCAGGAACGGTTGATGAGATAAATAGCGGCAAATTCAAAGTCGATGAGGTGGTGTGCACACTTAGCGGTAAGGAACTCACGATGATGCAGAAATGGCCTGTCAGGAAGCCAAGACCGGTCACCAAGAAGCTGATGCCAAACACGCCTCTTATCACGGGCCAGAGAATCCTTGACGGTCTTTTCCCGGTCGCCAAAGGCGGAACTGCAGCTATCCCTGGTCCTTTCGGGAGCGGAAAAACAGTAACACAGCAGCAGCTTGCAAAATGGAGCGATACTGAGATCGTTGTTTACATAGGGTGCGGCGAACGGGGCAATGAAATGGCAGACGTTCTGAGCGAGTTCCCTGAACTTGAGGACCCAAAAACCGGCAGGCCTTTGATGGAGAGGACGGTGCTGATCGCAAATACCTCCAACATGCCAGTGGCGGCCAGGGAAGCCTCTGTTTACACAGGAATTACGATTGCAGAGTATTACAGGGACATGGGATATGATGTATCCCTGATGGCAGATTCTACTTCACGATGGGCGGAAGCGATGAGAGAAATATCATCACGCCTTGAAGAGATGCCGGGCGAGGAAGGTTATCCGGCGTACCTTGCAGCAAGGCTCTCCGAATTCTACGAGCGCGCGGGTAAGGTGAAGGCACTTTGCGGAAGGGAAGGCTCGATCACGGTCATAGGAGCGGTCTCTCCCCCGGGCGGAGACTTCTCAGAACCTGTAACCCAGAACACGCTTCGCATAGTAAAAGTATTCTGGGCGCTTGATGCCAAACTTGCGCAGAGGCGGCATTTCCCGGCAATAAACTGGCTTAACAGTTATTCGTTATACACCAAGGCACTGGGTGACTGGTATAACGAGCATGTCTCTTCCGAATGGGTAAAACTCAGGAACGATTCGATGGAATTGCTCCAGAAAGAGGCCGAGCTCCAGGAGATAGTCCAGCTTGTGGGTTCGGATGCTCTTCCCGAGGATCAGCAACTCACGCTTGAGATCGCACGGATGATCAGGGAATATTTCCTGCAGCAGAATGCCTATCACGAAGTGGATACCTTCTGCTCCATGGATAAACAGTACAAGTTGCTAAAAGCCATTACCTCATGGGGCGACAAGGCCCAGACAGCACTTGAGGGCGGGGCCCCGATGGAAGATATCATGAAATTAAAATCAAAGGATGACCTTGCAAAAGTCAAGTACGAGAAGGAGTTTGACGCAGCACTTGGCGTGATCATGAAGAGTATGGAAGAAGAATTTTCGAAGCTCGGGGGCAAGTAACATGACTAAAGAATACAAGACGATCAGGGAAATCGCAGGGCCGCTCATCTTTGTAGAAAAGACGGAACCAGTGGGATATAACGAGCTTGTCAATATCAACCTTCCAGACGGCACGACCAAAAGAGGTCAGGTGCTTGATACTTCAAATGATGTGGTCGTGGTGCAGATATTCGAAGGCACAGGCGGCCTGAACAAGGAATGCGGGGTCAGGTTCACCGGCGAGACGATCAAACTCCCGGTTTCAAAAGACCTGCTCGGCAGGATCCTTTCGGGTTCCGGAGAACCACTGGATGGCGGCCCGCGTATAGTGCCAGAGGACAGGCTTGAGATCACAGGCGCGGCCATAAATCCGTATGCGCGCCTTCCCCCGAAAGACTTTATCCAGACAGGTATATCCACCATTGACGGGATGAATACGCTTGTGCGGGGCCAGAAGCTCCCTATATTCTCGGGTTCAGGTCTGCCGCATAATGAGATCGCGCTGCAGATTGCAAGACAGGCAAAAGTTCGGGGCTCGGATGAACAGTTCGCGGTAGTGTTCGCTGCAATGGGCATCACCAATGAGGAAGCGCAGTATTTCATGCGCGACTTTGAAAGGACAGGAGCCCTCCAGAGAGCCGTAGTCTTCCTGAACCTTGCAGATGACCCGGCTGTGGAGCGGCTTATCACCCCGCGGCTTGCGCTCACCGCCGCGGAATACCTTGCTTATGAACATGACATGCACGTGCTCGTCATCCTCACAGATATCACCAATTACTGTGAAGCGCTGCGCCAGATGGGCGCGGCAAGGGAAGAAGTCCCCGGCAGGAGAGGCTATCCCGGTTACATGTACACAGACCTGGCTTCGCTTTACGAACGCGCGGGTGTTATCAAGGGAAGAAAAGGCTCGGTGACGCAGTTCTCCATTTTGTCCATGCCCGGCGACGATATCACCCACCCGATCCCTGATCTTTCGGGGTATATCACGGAAGGGCAGATCGTGATATCGAGGGAACTCCACAGGAAAGGCATTTATCCACCGGTGAATGTGCTGCCTTCACTCTCAAGACTGATGAACTCAGGTATAGGCGCAACAAGGACAAGGGAAGACCATAAGGCGGTCTCGGACCAGCTGTATGCCGCCTATGCAGAAGGACGCGACCTGCGCGGCCTTGTTGCCATAGTTGGCAAGGATGCTCTCTCAGATAGAGACAAAAAATTCCTTGAGTTCGCTGATATGTTCGAGGACAAGTTTGTCCGGCAGGGCGCGGAGGAGAACAGGGATATCGAGACAACTCTCGATATCGGGTGGGAACTCCTTTCGGAATTGCCTGAAGCCCAGCTCACCAGGATCGATAACAAGTACATCCAGAAGTATCATCCGGCCCACAGGGCAAAGGAAGAGAAAAAAGAATAATATGGCCATAAAAGACAACATTAAACCCACACGCTCGGAGCTAATCGACCTCAAGAAAAAAATAAAGCTCAGCCAGAGCGGGCACAAACTTCTGAAAATGAAGCGCGATGGCCTGATACTTGAGCTTTTCGCGATACTTGATAAAGCCAAGGACATCCGCGCCGATGTGGAGAAGCAGTTCGTTCAGGCTTCGCAGAAGCTTGCCATAGCAAAATCAGTGGAAGGCGTGGTTGTAGTGAAATCCACTGCCTTTGCTCTCAGGGACACGCCAAAACTTGAACTTGAAAGCAAGAACGTGATGGGCGTCGTGGTCCCGAAGATCGAAGCTTCAAGCGTTCATAAAAAACTCGAGGAACATGGCTACGGCATAATCGGCACGACCTCACGGATAGACGAGGCCGTGGATTCCTATGAGATACTTGTGGAGAAGATCATCATGGCGGCCGAGATCGAGACCACGATGAAGAAGCTGCTTGAGGATATCGAGAAAACAAAGCGCAGGGTGAATGCGCTTGAGTTCAAGGTCATACCCGAGCTTAACGAAGCCAAGGATTTCATCGTGCTCCGGCTTGAGGAGATGGAACGCGAAAATACTTTCAGGCTGAAGAGGATAAAAGGGTAACGTCCTATTTTGTAACTACTCAGGTTTTTTAATTGCCCTAACACAAGATTTCTAATTATTGTAACCGCAGCATGTAGCCCTTATTATAAGCTGAATCTGTGATAGATGGAGATACAGATTATAAGACAATCCTCTTCAAATAAAATAGATTAAAAAACCTCCAAATAATATTAATAAGATAAGCTCTATTATAGCTGTGACCAAGACAGATTATGGATTATAAAGATATTATAAGCGTTTTACCATTTATAGCTCCCATAGTGGTTACCCTCGTCACTGTGTATATTACAAAATTGTTAAAAGATAAAAAAGATACGATATGGATTGAATTGTTAAAATCTAATAAAAATATTGAAAAATGGGCACAATCCTAAAATCCAGTGATTTTTAGTTTTTTTAGCAGAAGATCCAGATAATTTGGTAACAATCATCTTTCCATAAACCGCAATCAACATAAAGTAAACCATTTTTGAAGTGAGAGACGGAAATAATACAAAACT